>NZ_JBHWIE010000673.1:0-2049 GCF_042732085.1 Actinosynnema sp. NPDC059797 | reverse complement strand
TCAACGGCTCCGGCCGCGCGCTGCTGCGGCACGCCCGGAGCGGGTGGACGACCACGCTGCTGAGCCTGGCCCCCCTGTACCTGGTGCCGCTGGCCCTGCTCGCCCGGTTCGCCGAGCCGCCCGCACCGGCCGCCGAGCAGCGCCCCGCGCCGTGGTGGGCGCTGGTGACGTTCTTCCGGCAGCGGCGGTCGGCGGTGTGGACGCTGGGCGTGGTCCCGCTGGTCCTGCTGGGCGACTGGCTGGTCGGCTCGCTGATGTCGCCGATGCTGCTGGCGGCCGGGTGGACCTCCGAGCGGATCGCCGCGGTGCTGTTCACCGCGGCGACCGGGGCGCAGGTGCTGGCCTCCCTCGCCACCGGCGTGCTGATCAACAGGGTCGGCAGGCGCCGGGTGGTGGTGGTGGTCGGGGTGACGGGCGCGGCGGCGAGCGCGGTCATGCTGCCGGTCTCGCTGGGGTACGGCGCGCTGTGGCCGGTCGCCTGCGCCCTGGTCGTCGCCACGGCCTGCTACGGCGCGAAGATGACGTGGATCTCCACCGTGTCGCTGGGCATGGCCCGCGACTCGACGGGCTCGACGGACTTCACCGTGCCGATGTCCATGACCGGCGTGGGCCGGGTCGTGGTCACCTCGGCCACCCTCGGCCTGGTGGGCGCGGTCGGCTACACCTGGCTGGTCGGGGTCGCGGTCGCCCTCGCGCTGGCCGCCATCGCGCCCGCGGTGGCGGCGTCCCGGGAGCCCGCGCCCGAGCCGCAGCCCGCCTCCGCCGGGTGACCGGGGGCGCGCAACCTGGCCGAAGGTTGGGGTGCGGACTCCATCGCGCGATCTAAGCCCCTTGCGGGGGAATACCGCGAAGCACTCTAATCGGGATCGCCGGCGCCCCGATTCCCCTTGTCCCCCAACGAAACGGACGACGCGGACCGACCGCCGCACACGGACCCACGCCCACCGCCTGCGCAAGGCGACTCCGAAAGGTGAAGTCGATGTCCGAGCCGAACACGGCGCTGAGCACTGCGCGCAGCACGCTGATGAACGCGCTGTTCGGCACGATAGTCACCCAGGCGGTCGGGCTGGCCGCGCGGATGGAGCTGGCCGACGCGATCGGCACGGGTGAGCGCCACGTCGACGACCTGGCCGCCCGGTACGGCATCCCGGCGGACCGGCTGAACCGGCTGCTGCGCGCCCTGGCGTGCATGCGCCTGTGCGACGAGCCGCGGCCGGGCGCGTTCCGGCTCACCGAGGCGGGTGCGTTGCTGCGCGGCGACCACCCGCACTCGCGGCTGGCGCTGGCCAAGCTGCTGACCGACCGGGCGATGCAGGACGCGTGGCTGCACCTGGAGACCAGCGTGCGCACCGGCCGCACCGCGTTCGACGAGGTCTTCGGGATGCCGGTGTTCGAGTACCTGGCCCGCAACCCCGAGCTCTCGGCGACGTTCAACCTGGCGATGAGCCAGCGGACCAAGGGCGACGGTGTGACGGACACCCTGCCGGACCACTACGACTTCTCGCGGTTCACCGCGGTGACCGACGTCGGCGGCGGCGACGGCACCCTGCTGACCGCGGTCCTCCGGCGCCACACCGCGCTCGAGGGCACCGTGTTCGACACCGCCGAGGGCGTCGCGCAGGCCACCCTGACGCTGGACGCCGCCGACCTGGGCGGCCGGTGCAAGGTCGTGGCGGGCGACTTCTTCGAGTCCGTGCCGGGCGGCTCCGACCTGCAGATGATCAAGAGCGTCCTGCACAACTGGGACGACGACCGGGCGGTGGAGATCCTCGGGCACTGCCGCGAGGTGCTGCCCGACCACGGCCGGCTGCTGATCATCGAGCCGATCCTGCCCGAGCGGGTGGACCCCGAGGACGAGTCGCTGGAGGACCCGTACCTGAGCGACCTCAACATGATGCTGCTCATCGGCGGCAGGGAGCGCACGCTCGCCGACTTCACCGCGCTCTGCGAGCGGGCCGGCCTGTCCGTCACCGACGTCATCGAGCTGCCCCGGCACGTCGACTTCGGCGTCATCGAGGCCAAGCCCGCGTGAACGTCCTGTGGGTGGGG
>NZ_JBHWIE010000672.1:0-2054 GCF_042732085.1 Actinosynnema sp. NPDC059797 | reverse complement strand
GCGACAATCGATGTCCGGGTGTCGTGGCCCTTGTGCTCGCATCGCGCGCGCCTTCACCGGAATCCCTCCCGACCTCCCGGTGTGCCCGCCACCGCGGTGCCGTCCCGGGTGCCCGGAGCGCGACGCGATGCATTGGTGGTCAATGCTTTTTCCTATTCTTTTCTCCGGGTGGGTGACCTGCTTCTCCTTATTGACGCCCTGGGGCGAGAAGCGGCTGGGAGCGGTCGGAGTCGATTCGAGGGGCGCTTCGGCCGGTGCGAGGGGAATTCGATCGGTGAACGGTATTTTCCTGCCTACCGTGCTTGCCGGGGGCGTTGGGCGTCCCTGGGGGACTTCGCGGGCGAGGTGCCGATCGAACCACCCCGGATACGCCATACGGTCGATACTTCGGGTTCTTGACACCTTCGCGGAAGCTCTTGCAAGATGGGCCCGGTCAATGGAGGCCAGGTCGTGGTTCGTATCGGTCTGGGGGCCGGCTCGTGGGGGCGATTAACATTTCACTGGTCGGTGATTGTCGACCCTCTTCGGCCCGCTCGTGGGGCAAGGCGACGATGTGGCGAATACCCATGATTGCGGACACCGGGAATTGAGGGAGCATGACTGGCGAAGATCGGGAAGAGAATTTCGACGTCGTCGTCGTGGGCGGCGGGCCCAGCGGGTCGACGACTGCCGCGCTGGTCGCGAGGCAAGGCCACCGGGTGCTGCTGCTGGAACGGGACCACCACCCCCGGTACCAGATCGGGGAGTCCCTGCTGCCCGCCACGGTGCACGGTGTCTGCCGCATCCTCGGCGTCGCCGACGAGCTGGCGAAGGCGGGTTTCCCGCGCAAGCGCGGCGGCACGTTCAAGTGGGGCGCTTCACCCGAACCGTGGGACTTCTCGTTCGCCCTCTCCCCGCGCATGGCGGGCCCCACGTCCTACGCCTACCAGGTCGAGCGCGCGCGGTTCGACGAGATCCTGCTGCGCAACGCCGCGGCGGAAGGCGTCGAGGTCCGCGAGGGGTGCGCCGTCCGCCGCGTGCTGACCGAGGGCGACCGGGTGGCGGGTGTCGAGTACACCGACCCGAACGGCGCCGACGTCGTGGTGCGCGCGCGGTGCACGATCGACGCTTCCGGCAACACGAGCAGGCTGCACCGCGAGGTCGGCGGTCCGCGGCAGTACTCGCCGTACTTCCGCAACATCGCCGTGTTCGGCTACTTCGCCGGTGGGCGCCGGCTGCCCGATCCCAACAGCGGCAACATCTTCTCCGTCGCCTTCGACGAGGGCTGGATCTGGTACATCCCGCTGCGGGACGACCTGACCAGCGTCGGCGTCGTGCTCGCCGCGGACCGCGCGGGCGACGTCCAGGCCGACCCGGAGCGCGGCTGGCTGGCGGCCATCGACCGCTGCCCGTCCGTCGCGGAGATGCTCGCCGGGACGCCGCGCGCCACCGAAGCGCCTTACGACCGGATCCGCGTGCGCAAGGACTACTCCTACGACAAGGAGGCGTTCTGGCGACCGGGCATGGCACTGGTCGGCGACGCGGCGTGCTTCATCGACCCGGTGTTCTCCTCCGGCGTCCACCTCGCGACCTACAGCGGTCTGCTCGCCGCCCGGTCCCTCAACAGCGTGCTCGCGGACGAGCTGCCCGAGGACCTCGCGTTCGGCGAGTTCGAGGCCCGCTACCGCCGCGAGTTCGGGCTGTTCCACGAGTTCCTGGTCGCCTTCTACGACCTGCACCAGGAGCGCGACTCCTACTTCTGGAACGCCAAGCGGATCACGGGGGCCCAGGCGTCCGAGGGCGAGGCGTTCGTCGAGCTGGTCGGGGGGATCGCCTCCGGCGACAGCGGGGTCCGCGCCCCGGCCGGCGGCCTGGCCGAGGCGGTCGCCGCCGCGGTCGACGGCGGCGAGGACGCCAACCCGCTGCTGCGCGCCAAAGTCGTGAGCGCGTCCCTCCAGGAAGGCGCCCAGTTGCAGGCGCTGGCCGAGCTCGGGGAGGACGGCGGTCCGCAGGTCCCGTTGTTCCAGGGGGGCCTGGTGCCCTCGGCGGACGGCCTGCGCTGGGCGCGACCCGCC
>NZ_JBHWIE010000671.1:0-2062 GCF_042732085.1 Actinosynnema sp. NPDC059797 | reverse complement strand
GTCGTGCTCTCCGCGATCACCAGTTCGGCGGCGGTGCGGCCGAGCTGCTCGCGGGGCTGGCGCACCGAGGTGAGCGGCACGGCGGCGGCCGCGGCGAAGCCGATGTCGTCGTAGCCGACGACGGCGATGTCGTCGGGGACCCGGACCCCGGCCCGCACGAACACCTGGAGCACGCCCAGCGCCAGCAGGTCGTTGGCGCAGAACACCGCGTCCGGTCGGGTGGCGCGGGCCAGCAGCTGCTCCGCCGCGCGCTGCCCGGAGGCCACGTTGAGCGCGGGCACCTTCAGCTCCTCCAGCACCGACTCCGGCCGCCGGGCCTCGCGCACCGCGTCCACCGCGCCCTGGTGCCGCTGCCGGGCCTGGTGGAGGCGCGAGGGCCCGTTGACCATGGCGATGCGCTCGTAGCCCTCGGCCAGCAGGTGGGTCAGCGCCAGTTCGCCGCCCGCCCGGTCGTCCACGGCCACCGAGCACAGGTCGGGTTCCTCGGTGGGGTGGTCGAGCAGCACCACCGAGATGCCCCTGGCGCGCAGCCGCCGCACCGGGGCCAGGTCGGTGTCGACGGGGGTGATCAGCACGCCGTGGACGCGCTGCTCGGCCAGCAGTTCCACGTGGCGGGCCTCGCGTCGCGGCGACTCGTCGCTGTTGCACAGGATCACGGCGTGCCCGGCGTCGCCGGCGGCGTCCTCCACGCCGCGCGCCACGTCGGTGAAGAACGGGTTGCCCACGTCCAGCACGACCAGGCCGATGGCGCGCGGCGTGCCGGAGCGCAGTTGGCGGGCGGCGTCGTTGCGGACGAAGCCCAGTTCCTCGATCGCGCCCACCACCCGTTCCCTGGTGGCCGGCGCGACGACCTCGGGCCGGTTCAGGACGTTCGAGACGGTGCCCACGGACACCTTCGCGCGCGTCGCCACGTCGCGGATGCTCACCGGTGACCCCACCACGCCTCCTCGGTGGCAGAACAGGGTGTGGAAACGACGAGCCTACCGATCGGCGACACCGCCGGTCGGGCGCGGCGGGCGGGGGTGGCGGACGGGGGTGGCGCGGGGTCAGTCGAGGTGGAAGACCTCGGTGAGCGGTTTCATGGCCTCGTCGGGGTCCCTGCCGTCCAGGGCGGTGAAGTACTCGGCCATCTCCGCCTGCCACCGGTCGTTGACCTCGCGGTCGCGCATGCCGCGCCGGGCGGCGTCCCAGTCGGGGGTCTCCAGGTAGCCGACGAGGAGGCCGTCGTCGGCCAGGAAGAGGGTGTAGTTGCCCCAGCCGGTCTCCCGCAGCGCCTCGCGCATCTCCGGCCACACGTCGCGGTGCCGTTCGCGGTATTCCTCCAGGCGCTCCGGGCGGACCCGCAGCAGGAAGCACACACGTCGCACGCCTATCTCCGATCTCCGTCGTGCACGGGGGACTATAGAGTCAGGACTCCGGCCGCCAGCGGGCCCTCAGGTCCTCGGGGACGCGCACGCCGTCGTGGAACGCGGCGCGCACGGTGATCTCGCGCCGCCGGCCGGGTCCCAGCACCAGCGGCCGGTCCCAGGCGAGCGCCGAGCCGATGCCCTGGTACTGGCCGACCCGGACGAACCAGGGGTCGGTCGGTCCGGACAGCAGGGCCGTCCACGGCCGGCGCGGGTCGGTCACGACCACGGCCAGCCACGCGGCGGGGCGCCCGTTGACCTGCTCCTCCCCCGCGCCGTCGGGGGTGAGCACGTGCACGGTGGCGGGGTCGAGGTCGGGCAGGCGCCAGAACCAGCCGCCGTAGCCCGCGCCGGCGCGGCCCTTGCTGCCGGGGCTGTGGAGCACGACCTCGGTGTCGGCGGACAGCACGCTGGTCCACTCCAGCTCCCAGCCGCCCTCGACGAGCCGGCGGCGCACCCGTCGCCGCTCCTCGAGCAGCACCGCGCCGCCGGAGTCGCACCAGACCAGCTCGTCGGGGCCGACCTCGCGGACCACGCCCAGCTCGCCGGGCACGTACCCCCGGCCGGGGACGTAGTTGCGGCCGCCCCAGAGGTTGACGCCGTTGACGTCGGGCAGGGCCAGGCCGATGCCGCGGTGCCACGGGTGGTCGTCGGGG
>NZ_JBHWIE010000670.1:0-2066 GCF_042732085.1 Actinosynnema sp. NPDC059797 | reverse complement strand
TCACCTGGCCCTACCCCCTGTGCTGCGGGAACCGGTTTTTGAGACACGCATCATCAGCATACTTCAGAGATCCATCACGTGATAATGTGACCGAAGAGGCAGCCTTCGACAGCAACCGGCGGACAGCGGAGCAGGTACGCCATCAGCAGCAGCACACCACTCGGCCCCTATTTCCGCACAGGGGGTGTTCCGATGTCGATGAGCACGACCGCTTCGCTGGTGGTCAAGTTGCTCGGCCCGGTGCGCGCGTGGCGCAACGGCTCGGAGCTCGACCTCGGCACCGCCCGCCGGCGCGCGGTGTTCACGCTGCTGGCGGTGCGCGCCAACGAGGCGGTCTCCAAGGACGAGCTGATCGACGGCGTGTGGGGCGACGCACCGCCCGCGAGCGCCGAGGCCGGCCTCTACACCTACGTCTCCGGCCTGCGCCGGGTGCTGGAGCCCGAGCGGTCCAAGCGGTCGGCCGGGGTGGTGCTCACCTCGTCCGGCGCGGGTTACGCGCTGCGCCTGGACCGCGAGCAGCTCGACGTCCACCGCTTCGACCGGCACCGCGAGCGGGCGGAGGCGTTGGCGCGGCAGGACCCGGGGCGCGCCCTGGCCGAGCTGGACGCGGCGTTGGCGTTGTGGGAGGGCGAGGCCCTGTTCGCGGTGCCCGGCCGGTTCGCCGAGGCGCAGCGGTCGCGGCTGCACGAGCTGCGGTTGGCCGCCGTGGAGCGGCGCGCCGAGTTGGCGCTGGTGCTGGGCAGGCACGCCGACGTGGTGGCCGAGCTGTCGGCGCTGGTGGTGGAGCACCCGCTGCGGGAAGGGCTGCACGCGCTGCTGATGACCGCGCTGCACCGGAGCGGCAGGCAGGCCGAGGCGCTGGAGGTGTTCCGCGACGCCCGGCGCGTGCTGGCGAGCGAGCTGGGCATCGAGCCCGGTCACGCCCTGCGCGAGGTCCACCGGCAGGTGCTCGCCGGCGACGAGGTGCCGCAGCCCACCTCGCCCTCCGCCGCCACACCCGCCGGAACCCCATCCCCCACCCCCTCGCCCCCCGGCGCGGCCCAGGCCCCCTTCATCGGCCGGCACCGCGAGCTGGACCTGCTGCGGCGCGCGGTGTCCGACGTCGCCGGCGGGCGCGGCGGCGTCGCGTGGCTGGAGGGCGAACCCGGCATCGGCAAGTCGTCGCTGCTGACCGCCTGCCTGGCGGCCGCGCCGGCCGCGGGCGTCCGCGTGGCCTGCGCCGCGGCCGACGAGCTGGGCGGGCGCTTCCCGCTCCGGGTCGCCCTCGACGCCCTGGACGTGTCGGTCGCCTCGACCGACCCGCGCCGCGTCGAGCTGGCCCGGGACCTGCTGGACCCCGCGCGCGACTCCGCCGGCGCGGGCGACCCGGTGGTCACCGCCATCGACCGCCTGGTGGAGCTGGTCGCCGAGCTGTGCGCGGAGAACCCGCTGGTCCTGGCGCTCGACGACTTCCAGTGGGCCGACGAGGCCAGCGTGCTGCTGTGGCACCGGCTGCTGCGCCTGGCGCACCGGCTGCCCCTGCTCCTGATCGCGGCGGCCCGGCCGGTGCCGCACCGCGACGACGTCACGCGGGTTCGGCGCGCGGTCGTGCGGGCCGGCGAGCTGGTCGAGCTGGGTCCGCTGACCGAGGACGAGGTCACCGCGCTGCTGACCGAGCTGGTGGGCGCCGCTCCGGGGGAAGGGCTGAACGGCTTGGCCGGGTGCGTCGGCGGCAACCCGCTCTACCTCAGGGAGGTCGTCGACGCCCTGCTGCGCGAGAACGCCGTGGAGTTCCGCGACGACGTGGCCGAGGCGGAGGTGGCCAGTGGCCGGGACATGCCGTCCTCGCTGGTGGGCGCGCTGACCAGGCGGCTGGCGTTCCTGTCGGCGGACGCCCTGGACCTGCTGCGCTGGGCCGCGCTGCTGGGCACCGCGTTCGCGCCGGGCGACGCGGCGGTCGTGGCGGGGCGCCCGGTCTCCGAGCTGGTCGCCGCCGTGGAGGAGGCCACGGCGGCGGGCGTGCTGGTCGAGTCGGGCGCCGAGTTCGCCTTCCGGCACCACCTGATCCTCCACGCGCTCTACTCCGG
>NZ_JBHWIE010000669.1:0-2075 GCF_042732085.1 Actinosynnema sp. NPDC059797 | reverse complement strand
GTTTTTCGGGGGGGGGGGGGGGGGCGTGTTTTGCCGGTGGTTTTTGTTATGAGGCGGCCGGGTCGCGGCCGGGGCCTCGGGGGGCCGGGCGCGGCCCCGCGCCCCCCCCCCCCCCGGCGCGTCACCGGGCGGTCAGCGGGTACACCGCACCCATGAGCACAGCACCGGCGGTCGCCGCGTCCAGCCAGTGGGTCGACGAGGACGGCGTGCGGCAGCCGTCCGGCGACGTTCACGCGTGGGCGCCGGGCACCAACCAGACCCTGTGCGGGCAGGCCCTCAGCCGCAGCCGGCTGGGCCGCTTCCACCACGTGAGCTGGGCGGACGCCGTGTGGCTCGAACAGACCTCGGAACACGGCCTGCACCTGTGCCCGAAGTGCGTCGCCGCCACCACGCCGAGGTCGCAGCGGGGCCGCCGCTGGACGCGCGTGCGCCCGCGCCCCTGACCGGCACGCCGGTCAGGGGTCAGCGTTCAGCGGTCAGGGGCGTCCGCGCGAGGGCGTCTGACCGGCCACGCCGTGCCGCAGCGGGGTGTTCGGGTCGGGGGAGCTGCTGGGCGTCACCGGCGACCCGCCGGCCGTCGAGGACGCGCCCGGCGCGTTGCGCGGGTCGCCGCCGGACGGCTCGGCCCCGTCGTCCAGCTCCGCCAGTCGCGCGGTGAGCACCTCCACGACCGGCACCCGGTCACCGTGCTCCCGCTCGTGCTCCAGCACCCTGGCCAGTTCCTCCCGGGTGAGCGAGCGGACCCGGTGCCGCAGGTCGCCCAGTGGGATCTGGTCGTAGTCCGGGATCGGCAAGTCGTTGCTCATGCCCGGCGGCTACCCGGCCGACCGACCGGCAAACGGTCGTCGCGGCGCAGATCACGAGACCCCTCGCCGGCGGGTGAACCGGGAGGTGAGAGGGCTCCACGAGATGCGCGCCGGCATGAGATGCGGTCGGATCTCGGTGTGCCGGTTAGCGCAACGGCACCCTTTGCCTCTAATGTCCGATTCGTACACGACGGGTGATCAGGGAAAGCGAGGAACCCGGTGCTCGAGATCAACACCCTCACCTGGGTGGTCACCGTGGGGCTCATCCTGGTGCTGCTCGCGGTGGACCTGGTGCTCGCCGCGATCCGCCCGCACAAGGTCGGCTTCGCCGAGGCCACCGCCTGGTCGGTGTTCTACATCCTGGTCGCCGTCGGGTTCGGCGTCTGGATGTGGACGGCCCACGGCGGCGAGTTCGGCACCGAGTACTTCGCGGGCTACATCGTCGAGAAGTCCCTCTCGGTCGACAACCTGTTCGTGTTCGTGATCATCATGACCACCTTCGCGGTGCCCGAGGAGCACCAGCACAAGGTGCTGACCTTCGGCATCGTGCTGGCGCTGATCATGCGCGCGATCTTCATCGCCGTCGGCGCCACGCTGCTGTCGCTGTTCTCGTTCATGTTCCTGCTGTTCGGCCTGCTGCTGATCTACACCGCCGTGCAGCTGTTCCGGCACCGCAACGAGGACCCGGACGTGGAGAACAACGCCGTCGTGCGCACCGCCCGGCGCCTGCTGCCGCTGTCCACCGAGTACCAGGGCGGCAAGCTGTTCACCCGCGAGAACGGCAGGCGGGTCGGCACGCCGCTGCTCATCGTGCTGGTCGCCATCGGCGGCATCGACCTGCTCTTCGCGCTGGACTCCATCCCGGCCGTGTTCGGCGTGACCGAGGAGCCGTTCATCGTCTTCGCCGCCAACGCGTTCGCGCTGCTCGGCCTGCGCGCCCTGTTCTTCCTGGTGAAGGGCCTGCTGGACCGGCTGGTCTACCTGTCCACCGGCCTGGCGATCATCCTCGGGTTCATCGGCGTGAAGCTCATCCTGCACTGGGCGCACGTGGACCTCTCGCCCGACGTGCCCGAGATCCCGACCCCGGTCAGCCTCGGCGTGATCATCGCCATCCTGGTCGTGGTCACGGTGGCGAGCCTGCTCAAGACCCGCCGCGACCCCTCCGCCAAGGCCCACCCGGGTTCCCTGCGCGCCCGCAGCCCGAAGCGCGAGGAGGACGGCGGCACCCGCTGACCTCGGCCGGGCGCCGACCTCGGCGCTCTCCTCATC
>NZ_JBHWIE010000668.1:0-2101 GCF_042732085.1 Actinosynnema sp. NPDC059797 | reverse complement strand
GCACCGCCGCGCCGCGGCTCACCCGGCGCGCAGGACGTCGAGGGGCAACCCCTGGCCGAGGCCCCACATCTCCGCGAGCCCGCCGCCCGAGCGCGCCGCGCCGACCGCCCGCGGACGCGACCGGGAGCCGCGGGTCGACGCGCGCCGCAACCGGGAGCGCTCGGCGCACCTCGCCCGGATCATCGTCCACGGGCTGCGCCCCCGGCTCCGGTGAACGGGCCGGTGCCCGCGAGCGCCGACCGCGCCACCTCGGCGGGCACCCGGCGGTGCAGCAGCGCGAACACCAGCAGCACGGGCGCGAGGACCAGCAGCGTCCCCGCGCACAGCAGGGGCACGTCGGTGCCCCAGCGCCCCTGGAACGCGCCGAGCACGCCCGCCGCCGTGCGCTGCCCCGGGTCGTCCACCAGCACGATCGCCAGCAGGAAGTGGTTCCAGGTCCACGTGCACAGCAGGACCGCCAGCGACGACACCGCGGGCCGCGCCAGGGGCAGGTGCACGCGCCGGAACAGCTGCCAGGGCCCCGCGCCGTCCAGCCGCGCGCTGTCCGACAGCTCCGGGGGCGCGCCGGCGAAGTGCGCCCGCGTCCAGAACACCGCGAACGGCAGGTGCACCGCGACCAGCGCCGCCACCAGCCCCCACCGCGTGTTGAGCAGCCCCAGGTCGCGCACCTGGTGGTACAGCGGCGTGACCACGGCCTCCAGCGGCAGCACCAGCCCGAGCGCGAACAGCCCGAACACCACCCGGTGGCCGGGGAACCGCAGGTGCCCGAGCGCGTAGCCGGCCGGCACGGCCAGGGCCAGGGTCGCCGGCACCGCGCAGAGCACGACCAGCCCGCTCGACGCCAGCAGGCGGTCCACCCGCGCCGAGCGGAACGCGGTCGCGAAGTTCGACCAGTGCGGGTCCTCGGGCCACGTCAGGCCGCGCGGGTAGGTCCCCGGCGGGTGCAGCGCGGTGACGAACAGGTCGGCCAAGGGCGCCAGCGTCACCACGACCAGCGCGGCCAGCAGCAGCGAGCCCGCCACCCGCTCGCGCCGCCCGGCGGTCACCGCGACCACCGCAGCACCGGCGCCACCACCGCCAGGACCAGCACCACCAGCACCACCGCCAGCGCGGAGGCCAGCCCCACCTCCCGGTGCGCGAACGCCAGCGAGAACACCTCCAGCCCCGGCACCGCCGTGGCGTCGCCCGGCCCGCCCTGCGTGGTCACGTACACGACGTCGAAGCTCGCCAGCGCGGCGGTGGTCGTCACGGTCGCGCACACGCCCAGCTCGCGGCGCACACCGGGCAGCGTGACCGCGCGGAACTCCCGCCACGGTCCGGCGCCGTCCAGCCGCGCCGCCTCGTACAGCGCCGGGTCGATGCGGTCCACGCCCACCAGCAGCAGCGTCGTGCACAGGCCGAGCAGCACCCACGCCCCGATCACCCCGACCGCGGCCAACGCCGTCGACGAGTCGCCCAGCCACGCCCGCGCGACCCCGCCCAGCCCCACCGCCGCCAGCAGCCGGTTGACCGCGCCCGTGGACGACAGCAGCAGGCTCCACGCGAACCCCGCCGCGACCAGGGGCACCGCCTGGGGCAGGAGCAGCACCGCCCGCACCGACCGGCTCCCGGTGGCGCGCCGGAGCACCGCGGCGGCCGGCAGCCCCAGGGACAGCGGCACCGCCGTGAAGAGCACGACCAGCACCAGCGCGTGGCCGATCGCGCCGAACAGGTCGGGGTCGGTGAGCACCGCCAGGTAGTTGTCCCACCCGACCCAGGTGGACGGACCGATCCCGTCCCACCGGTACAGCGAGTACTGGACCGTCAACGCCAAGGGGCGCAACACGAACACCGCGTACACGGCGAGCGCGGGCAGCACGAACAGCCAACCGATCAGGCGCGACACCGGTGGTTCACCCGCCGATCTGCTCGGCGTAGTCGTCCTGCACCCGCCGCAGCAGGTCCTCCGGGCTCCGCTCGCCGGCCGCCAGCTCCTGCAACCGCGGCGTCCAGCTCTCGGCCAGGACCGCGCCGGTGGCGTTGGCGATGAAGTCCATGCCCGTGCCGCCCGCGACGACCTCGGCCGCGGCGGCGAGCGTCGTGGCCGTGACCGAACCCGGCT
>NZ_JBHWIE010000667.1:0-2125 GCF_042732085.1 Actinosynnema sp. NPDC059797 | reverse complement strand
CCGGGGGCGTGGCGCTGCCCCGGGCGGCGCCGCTGGCCCTGCCCTAGCGCGGCGGCGTGGTGCTCCAGGTGGTCGTCGGCAACGCCGACGACGGCGGTCGCCGCACGCTGACCGTGCACTCGCGGCCGGACCACTCGTCGACCGGCGGGGAGGACGCGCCGTGGACCCGGCACGCCTCCGGCGTGCTGGCGGCGGGCGTGCCGGTCGCGGCGCCCGACCTGGACGAGTGGCCGCCCGCGGGCGCCGTCGAGGTGGACCTGGCGGGCCGCTACGAGTCCCTGGCCGACCAGGGCTACCGCTACGGCCCGGTGTTCCAGGGCCTGCGCGCGGCCTGGCGGCGCGGCGCGGACGAGGTGTTCGGCGAGGTCGTGCTGCCCGACGAGGCGGCGGTGGACGCGAGCCGGTTCGGCGTGCACCCGGCGCTGCTCGACGCGGCCCTGCACACCGCGATCCTGCTGGACGAGGGCGAGGACGGCGTGAGCGTGCCGTTCGCGTGGCGCGACGTGGCGCTGCACGCGTCCGGCGCGTCCGTGCTGCGGGTGCGGCTGACCCGCACCGGCGCCGACGACTACGCGTTCGCGCTGGCCGACGCGGTCGGCAGCCCGGTCGCCACGGTCGGCTCGCTGACCGTGCGGCCGATGCCGACCGGGCCGTCCGCCGCGACCGCGCGGCACGACTCGCTGTTCCAGCTCGACTGGACCCCGGTGCTCGGCGCGGCGGACACCCCGGCGCGGCTGGCGGTGATCGGCTCGGCGACCCGCTTCGCCGCCGAGGCCGCCTACCCCGACCTGGAGGCGCTGTCGGCCGCGACCGGCCCGCAGGGGCCCGACGCGGTGCTGCTGCCGGTGGAGTCGCCGGCGGGCGACCCGGTGACCGCGGGTCGCGAGGTGCTCGACCGGGTGCTCGCGGCGGTGCGGCACTGGGCGCTCGACGAGCGGTTGGGCCGGACGCGGCTGGTGGTCGTCACGACCGGCGCGGTCGCGGTGGACGACGACGACACCGTGCCGGGGCTGGCGCAGTCGCCGCTGTGGGGCCTGCTGCGCTCCGCGCAGGCGGAGCACCCGGGCCTGGTGACGATCGTGGACACCGACGGCGAGCCGGCCTCCGACCTGGCGCTGGCCGCGGCCCTGACCGCGGGCGAGCCGCAGCTCGCGGTGCGCCGGGGCCGGGTGTTCGTGCCGAGGCTGGTGCGGGCGGGCGGGTCCGCGGGCGGGCCCGCGTTCACCGACCGCGGCGCCGTCCTGGTGACCGGCGGCACGAGCGGCGTCGGCGCGGCCGTGGCGCGGCACCTGGTGACCGGGCACGGCGTGCGGCGGCTGCTGCTGACGAGCAGGCGCGGTCCGGCGGCGCCGGGCGTGCCGGAGCTGGTGGCCGAGCTGACGCTGCACGGCGCGCACGTGGACGTGGTGGCGTGCGACGTGGCCGACCGCGAGGCCGTGGCGGCGCTGCTCGACGGCGTCGAGCTGTCCGCCGTGGTGCACGCGGCGGGCGCGGTCGACGACGCGCTGCTGGTCAACCTCACCCGCGAGCAGGTGGACGCGGCGTGGCGGCCCAAGGCCGCGGCGGCGTGGCACCTGCACGAGCTGACCCGCGACGCCGACCTGACCGCGTTCGTGCTGTTCTCCTCGCTGGCCTCGGTGACGGGCGGCGCGGGGCAGTCGGCCTACGCCGCGGCCAACGGCTTCCTCGACGCCCTGGCCCGGCACCGCCGGTCGCTCGGGCTGCCGGGCACGTCGCTGGCCTGGGGCCTGTGGACCGGCGTGGGCAGCGCGATGACCGGTGACCTGGACGAGCGCGACCTCAAGCGCATGGCCGACTCCGGCGTGCTGCCGCTGGGCCCGGAGGACGGGCTGGCGCTGTTCGACGCGGCGGTGGCGGCGGACCGGGCGGACCTGGTGCCCGCGCGGTTGGACCTGGCCGCGGTGCGGTCGGCGGGCGAGGTCGTGCCGCCGGTGTTCCGCGCGCTGGTGCGCGGCGCCACCCGGCGGGCGGCCCAGGTGGCCGTGGCGCAGCCGGCCACGTCGCTGGCCGACCGCCTGGCGGCGCTGCCGGCGACCGAACGGCGCAAGCACCTGCTCGACGTGGTCCGCGGCCACGTGGCCGGGGTGCTCGGCCACGACGGGCC
>NZ_JBHWIE010000666.1:0-2133 GCF_042732085.1 Actinosynnema sp. NPDC059797 | reverse complement strand
CACCCGGTCGCCGTCGCGCTCGGCGTCGGCCAGCCGCTTGAGCACCACCACCCCGGTGCCCTCGCCGATCAGCACGCCGTCCGCGCCCCGGTGGAACGGGCGGATCCGCTGGCTCGGCGACAGCGCGCCGAGCTGGCTGAACACGCTCCACAGCGTGATGTCGTGGCAGTGGTGCACGCCGCCCGCCAGCACCACGTCGCACCGGCCGCCGGCCAGCTCGCGCACCGCGTGGTCCACCGCCACCAGCGACGACGCGCACGCCGCGTCCACCGTGTAGGCGGGGCCGCGCAGGTCGAGCCGGTTGGCGACGCGCGACGCGGCGAGGTTGGGCACCAGGCCGATCGCCGACTCCGGCGCCTCCGGGCCGAGCTGGTCGGCGAACGCCGCGCGGACCCGCTCCAGCCGGTCGTCGTCCAGTTCGGGCACCAGCTCGCGCAGCGTGCGCACGACCTGGTTGGCGGTGCGGACCCGCTGGTCCAGCCGCACCAGGCCGGGCGTGAGGTAGCCGCCCCGGCCGAGCACCACGCCGACCCGGCGGCGGTCGGCGGGCAGCACCGCGTCCCCGCCCGCGTCCGCGATGGCGTCGGCGGCGACCTGCAACGCGATCAGCTGGTCGGGCTCGGTGCCCGGCACGGACCCCGGCATCACGCCGAACCCGGCCGCGTCCACCGCCGCGTCGACGAACCCGCCGCGCCGGCAGTACACGCGGTCCGCGCGCCGGGGCCCGGGGCCCGGGTCGTAGAACTCGCCGTCCCACCGGTCCGGCGGCACGTCGCCGATGGCGTCCACGCCGTTGACGATGTTGCGCCAGTACGCGTCGAGGTCGGGCGCGCCGGGGAACAGCACCGCCATCCCGACGATCGCCACGGCGTCGGCGGTGTTCGGGGCGCTCGGGGTGCTCGATGCCAACCCGGTCACCACCCGGAGGCGGTGTAGACGACGGCGTGCGCGTCGGCCGGGCCCCACGCCAGCTCGCGCAGCAGGCACAGCGGCCCCTCGTCGGGGTCGATCAGCGAGATGCCGCGCGCGGCGTAGGACCGCATCAGCTCCGGCGTCACCATGCCGCCGCCGTCCGCCGCCCACGGTCCCCAGTGGACGGTCAGGCCGCGCCTGCCGGGCCTGCTCCAGCGCCGGGCCAGCTCCTCCAGGGCGTCGTTGGCCGCCGCGTAGTCGCACTGGCCGCGGTTGCCCAGGGCGGCGGCGACGCTGCCGAACAGCACGGCGTAGCGCGGGCCGTCCGGCAGGGTGTCCACGGCGTCGAGCAGGGTGCGCGCGCCGTCGACCTTCGTGCCGAACACCCGCCGGAACGACTCCACGGACTTCTCCGCCACCAGCTTGTCCTCGATCACGCCCGCCGCGTAGACCACCGCGTCGAGCCGGCCGTGGTCGTCGTGGACGCGCTTCACCGTGGCGCGCACGGCTTCGGCGTCGCGCACGTCGACCGCGTGGTAGCGCACCGGGCTGCCCAGCCCGGCCAGGTCGGCCAGGGTGGCGCGCACCTCGCGCTCGGCCAGCAGGGCGGACACCGCGCGCTCGATCTCGGCGGGCGAGGTCAGGCCCCGGGCGATGAACGCCGACCGCAGCGCCGCCCGGTCGCCGGCGCCGGCCGTCGCCGGGTCCTCCGGTCCGGTCGGCGCGGGGGTGCGCCCGAGCAGCTCGACCCGGCACCGGCCCGCCGCCGCCAGCGACCGGGCGAACCGGGCGGTGATGCCCCGCGCGCCGCCCACGAGCAGCACGACCGCGTCCCGGTCCAGCCCGGCGGCCTCGGCCTCGGCCGCGCCGTCACCGGCGGGACCGGCGCCGGCGGCGGCCACCGGGCCCAGGTCGGTCACGGCGAGCCGCAGCCCGCGCCGCGCGCCGCCGGCCAGCACGACCGGCTCGTGCTCGGCCGCGCCCAGCTCCGCCAGCAGCGCGGCGGTCACGTCGGTGTCGTCGGCGACCTCGACCAGCGTGGTGGCGACGTCCGGGTACTCGCGGTCCAGGGTGCGGAAGAAGCCGCGCAGGCCGGTCGCCGCACCCGCGCCGCGCCGGTCCACGGCCAGCAGGCCGCGCGGTCCCGCGGCGAGCAGCGCCTGGATGACCGGGAACTCCTCCGGCAGCAGGGAGTCGTCGGGGTCGAGCGCGCCCAGGTGG
>NZ_JBHWIE010000665.1:0-2136 GCF_042732085.1 Actinosynnema sp. NPDC059797 | reverse complement strand
AGTCGGTGGTCGCCCGTCCGATCCGCTGGTTGCGCGCGATCAGCGACCACCGGGTGGACTGGACCGTGGCCCCCGACTTCGGCTACGCGTGGGCGACCCGCCGGATCACCGACGAGGAGCTCGACGGGCTCGACCTGTCCTGCCTGACGATGGCGGTCAGCGGGGCCGAGCCGATCCGGATCGCCACGCTGGACGCGTTCGCCGCCAGGTTCGCGCCGGTGGGGTTCCGGCGCACCGCGCTGAACCCGGGGTACGGGCTCGCCGAGTCCACCCTGGTGGTCACCTGCACGTCACGCGGCCGCGGACCGACCGTCCGCTCGTTCAGCCCGGCCTCGCTGGCGGCCGGCGAGGCCGTGCCCACCCCGGACGGCGACGGCGTGCCGCTGGTCGGGTGCGGCGAGCCGGGCGGCATGCGGGTGCGCGTCGCCGACCCGGTCACGGGCGCCGAGGTGCGGGACGGCGCGATCGGCGAGATCAGGGTGGCCGGGCCCAGCCTGGCCGCGGGCTACCACGGCGACCCCGCCGCGACGCGCGCCACGTTCGTCACCGGCCCGGACGGCCGGTGGCTGCGAACCGGTGACCTGGGGTTCCTCCTCGACGGACAGCTCTACGTCACCGGACGGCTGAAGGAGCTCATCATCGTCCGCGGCCGGAACCTGTACCCGCACGACATCGAGTTCTCGGCGCGGGAGGCCCACCCGGACGCGGGCCGGGGCGCGGCCTTCGGGGTCCGGGACGCCGATTCCGGCGAGCACGTCGTGCTGGTGCAGGAGATGCGCCCCGCCCCGCAGGGGGACCCCGTCGAGTTCGCCGATGCCGTGCTCGACGCCGTGACCAGGCAGTTCGGCGTGCCCGTGAGCATCCTCGTGGTCCGGCCGAACACGATCCGCCGCACCACGAGCGGCAAGGTGCGCCGAGGGCACATGCGCGAGCTGTTCCTCGGCGGAGGGCTGTCGGCGCTGCACGGCGTGCTCACCCCCGCGGTCGCCGCCGTCGTCGGAGCCCCGGAGGGGAACCGTGTCTGACGAGTCGTTGAGGGCCTGGCTGGTCGACGCCGTGGCGGGCTACCTGGGGTTGCCGCCGGCGCAGGTCGGCACCGAGGTGGCACTGCGCTCGCTCGGCTTCGACTCCGTGCACGCCATGGGGCTGTGCGTCGACATCGAAGAACGCTGGGGGATCCTCGTCGAACCCACGCTGGCCTGGGACTTCCCGACCATCGACACCATCGTGGCGCACCTGGGCCCGCGGATCGGGCGGACGTGAGCCGCGACGGCGCCCCGCCGCGCGCGGTCAGGTCGCCAGCCGTCGCCAGGAGGCCAGGAACACCAGTGCCGCGATGAGCGACCCGGCCGAGGCGAACGACCCGGCGCCGAGGTAGATGTCCCACTCGTAGACGTGGTCCCGGACCGCGTCGGCCAGACCGGCGCGGGCGAGCGGCACACCCCACAGGAAGCCCCCCAGGACCAAGCCGACCAGCGCGGACACCCCGGCGAACGTCCCGATGACGAGCCGGCCGATCCGGCGGCGGCCCTCGTAGCGGTGCAGCGCCCCGCGCCGCGCCAGCCACCACGACGCGAGCGCGGCCAGGGCCAGGGCGATCGCGTCCGCGGCGAGGGTGTCGCTGAGCCGGTGCCACTTCGCGGTGAGCGTGTACTGGCCGATGCCCACCGCCCACGGCAGCACGAACAGCAGCACCACGCCGCGCCAGCGGTAGGGCACCACGATCACGGCGGCGAACAGCACGGTCATGGCGATCGCGGTGTGCCCGCTGGGCAGGCTGTTGTGGGTGTAGTCGCCCGTCACCTCCACCAACTGGGGCCGGACGAGCACGAACCGCTTGAGGCCCTGGACGACGACCTGGCCCAGCACGACCACGCCGACCGCCGCGACCGCGAGGTCCCACCGCCGCCGCAGCACGCCGACCAGCGCGATCAGCACCACGGCCGCCGCGAGCGAGTAGACGGTGATCTCGTCCAGCGCCTGCCACGCCTCACCCGTCTGGGCCGCGTCGGCCTGGTCCGCGCCGCGCAGCGCGGCGTTCTCCAGCTCCTGTCCCGCCACCGTCCACACCGCGAGCACGTAGACCAGCGCGGCCACCCCGAAGGACGAGGCCGCGATCCCCGCCCACCGCCGGGG
>NZ_JBHWIE010000664.1:0-2137 GCF_042732085.1 Actinosynnema sp. NPDC059797 | reverse complement strand
GAGGCCGGGGCGTCGGTGACCGCGTGCGCACCGGCGTAGCGGGCCCGCCCGAAGGCGAGCACGGTGAACCCCGGGCCGGCCAGCACCTCGTGCACCCGGCGGTCGCCGCACCACCCGTCCGGCGCCCGGTCGCCCGCCCGTACGGACCCCGGCCGGGCGCGCAGGTCCACCGACAGCGCGCTGCCGCGGTAGTGCACCCCGAGCTGCCGCAGCGCCGGGTCGCCGCGGTCCATCGCGTCCTCGCCGCCCGCGCGGGCCCGGTTGAGCAGGGCGGTGCTGATGCCCAGCACCTCGGCGGCGACCGGCACCCGCTCGGCCTCGTAGCTGTCCAGCAGCTCCTCCGTGCCCAGGGCCAGTTTCCAGCCGAGGTTGTAGGCGTCCTGCACGCCGGTGTTCAGGCCCTGGCCGCCCGTCGGCGCGTGCACGTGGGCGGCGTCGCCCGCCAGGAACACCCGGCCCACCCGGTAGCGGTCGACCATGCGCACGTTGGGCCGCCACGAGCTGGACCAGCCCAGGTCGCCCACCACGAGGTCGTCGCGCCCGGACACCTCGGTGAGCAGGGCCTGGAGGTCTTCGACCGAGGCGTGCTCCAGGAGCGCGGTGGTGACCTGGAAGGTGTCGGTGCCCGCGACGGGGCACGCGCTGATCGCCGGGTGGTTCGAGTCCCCGTCGACCCAGACGTGCCAGTGGTCGCGGTCCAGGCCGGAGATCCGCACGTCGGCGACCAGCTGCCGGTGGTCCTCGTCGGTCTCGCCGACGAACCCGACGCCCAGCGCCCGGCGCACCGCGCTCCGACCACCGTCCGCGCCGACCAGGTACTCGGCGCGCACCCGCCGGCCGCCCAGGTGCGCGGTGACCCCGGAGCCGTCCTGCTCGAACCCGGTCAGCTCCACCCCCGTCTCCACCCGGCCGCCCAGCTCGGCCAGCCGTTCGCGCAGGATCCGGCAGGTCCGCCACTGCGGCAGCATCAGCGGCTCCGGGTACGGCACGCCGTCGCGCGGCGGGGAGACCTCCCGCATCGACCGCTCCCACACGACCTCGTGGCGGCGGTAGGCGCGCACGGGCGGGTACGGGCCGCCGTGTTCGAGGACGCGGTCGACCACCCCCAGGTCGGCGAAGACCTCCAGGGTGCGGGGCTGGAGGCCCTTGCCGCGGGAACCGGCGAACGCGCCGGGGTCGCGGTCGACGACGAGGTGCTCGACCCCGCGTCGGGCCAGGTCGCAGGCGAGGGTGAGACCGGTCGGGCCGGCGCCGGCGATGAGAACTCTGGTGTCCATGCCGGGCACGGTGGCCGGGTGCGCTGTCAGGGCGCCGGCAGCGCGCTGCCGGCGCGTGGTCCAGCCGTGGCAGTCCGGGGTGGGGTTCGGGTCGGGGCGAGCCGGCCGGATCCCGTCGGGTGTTGTCCGGTTGTGCGGTGTCGCGCCCGGGGGAGCGCTTGTAGCGTCGTCGGCGGTTTCTTTTCCGGCGTGAAGGAATTCCTCCGTGACTGTTGTCGTGCCGATTTTGATCGGCGTTGTTTACGTGGTGTTGTGCTCGTTCATCGAGGAGCCGCACCGCCGGCGGTTCAACGCGGTGATGGTGGCGGGCGCCGGTGCCGCCTACCTGAGCGGCGGTGGTTTGGGCGCCTGGGAGTTCGCCTTCACCGCGGTGGTGACGTATTGCGCTTTCCGCGGCCTGGATTCCTGGTTCTTCATCGGGCTGGGGTGGTTGTTGCACACGGCGTGGGACGTGGTGCACCACGTGAAGGGCGCCCCGATCGTCCCGTTCGCGGAGCATTCCAGCCTGGGGTGCGCCATCTGCGACCCGGTGATCGCGGTGTGGTGCCTGGCGGGCGGTCCGTCGGTCCTGAGGTGGTCGGGGTGGCGGCGGGGCGCCCCGGCCGAGCGGGGCGCCGCCGGGGTCAGCGGTCCACCAGGTCGCGCAGCGCCTTGACGATGTCGGCGGGGGCTTCCTCGGCCATGAAGTGGCCGCACGAGACGGTGGTGTGCTCCAGGTCGTCGACCCAGGTCCGCCACCGCGCGGTGGCGTCGTAGCCGAGGGCGGCCCCCCAGTCCTGCTGGAGGACGGTGACGGGCATGCGGAGCCGGTTGCCGGCGCGCCGGTCGGCGGTGTCGTGCTCCACGTCGGTGGTGGCGGT
>NZ_JBHWIE010000663.1:0-2145 GCF_042732085.1 Actinosynnema sp. NPDC059797 | reverse complement strand
GGTGTGCCCGCCACCCCGCCCCGGCCGGTCACAGCGTGCGCTGGAGGTGGTCCGACAGCAGCCGCACGAAGCGGGCCGGGTCGGTCAGCTCGCCGCCCTCCGCGAGCAGCGCCATGCCGTGCAGCAGCTCCACGGTCCCGGCCAGCCCGTCGTGGTCCTCGCGGGCCGCGAACGCCTGGTGCAGGCCGACGACCAGCGGGTGGGTCGGGTTCAGCTCCAGGATGCGCTTGACCGGCGGCAGCTCCTGCCCCATCGCCCGGTACATCTTCTCCAGGGTCGGGGTGAGGTCGTGGGCGTCGCCGACCACGCACGCGGGCGAGGTGGTCAGGCGCGACGACAGCCGCACCTCCTTGACCTTCTCCTCCAGGGTGGTGGTCATCCACGCCAGCAGGTCGGCGAAGTCCTTCTGCCGCTCCTCGGCCTCCTTCTTCTCCTCCTCGGTCTCCAGGTCGACCTGCCCCTTGGCGATCGACTGGAAGGTCTTGCCCTCGAACCCGGGCACCGCGTCGACCCACATCTCGTCGATCGGGTCGGTGAGGACCAGCACCTCGAAGCCCTTGGCGCGCAGCGCCTCCAGGTGCGGCGAGTTCTCGACCGTGGCCCGCGAGTCGCCGGTCATGTAGTAGATGTGCTGCTGGTCTTCCTTCATCCGCTCGACGTACTGCGCGAGCGTGGTCTTCTCCTCCGCGTCGTGGGTGGAGTCGAACGAGGCGATGCCGAGGATGGCGTCGCGGTTCTCGGCGTCGGCGAGCAGGCCCTCCTTCACGGCCGCGCCGAACTCGCGCCAGAACGTCTCGTAGGCCTCCGGCTTGTCCGCCATCATGGTCTTGACGGTGGACAGCACCTTCTTGACCAGGCGGCGGCGCATCAGCTGGATCTGGCGGTCCTGCTGGAGGATCTCGCGCGAGACGTTCAGCGAGAGGTCCTGGGCGTCCACCACGCCCTTGACGAACCTCAGGTACTCCGGCATCAGCTCTTCGCAGTCGTCCATGATGAAGACGCGCTTGACGTAGAGCTGCACGCCGCGCTTGCGCTCGCGCATGAACAGGTCCAGCGGGGCCTGCGACGGGATGAACAGCAGCGCCTGGTACTCGAACGTGCCCTCCGCCTTCATGCGGATGGTTTCCAGCGGCTTGTTCCAGTCGTGGCTGACGTGCCGGTAGAACTCGGCGTACTCGTCCTCGGTGACCTCGCTCGCCGGGCGCGCCCACAGCGCCTTGCGGGAGTTGACCACCTCGGGTTCGGCGTCGTCGCCCTTGGCCAGCCGGATCGGCCAGGTGATGAAGTCGGCGTAGCGCTTGACGATCTCGGTGAGCTTGGCCGTCGAGGTGTAGTCCGGGAGCTGGTCCTCCTCGTCGGCGGGCTTGAGGTGGAGGGTGACGGCGGTGCCCTGCGGCGCGTCCGCGACGTCCTCGACCGTGTAAGTGCCCTCGCCGCTGGACTCCCACCGCACGCCCTCGGCGGACCGCGGGTGCCTGGTCACCAGCGTGACCTTGTCCGCGACCATGAACGTCGAGTAGAAGCCGATGCCGAACTGGCCGATCAGGTCCTGCGAGGCGGCGGCGTCCTTGGCCTCCTTCAGCTTGGTGAGGAACTCGGCCGTGCCGGACTTGGCGATGGTGCCGATCAGGTTGACCACGTCGTCGCGGGTCATGCCGATGCCGTTGTCGCGGACCGTGAGCGTCCGCTGCTCGCGGTCCACCTCGATCGCGATGTGCAGGTCGGAGGTGTCCGCGGTCAGGTCCTTGTCGCGGAACGTCTCCAGGCGCAGCTTGTCCAGCGCGTCCGACGCGTTGGAGACCAGCTCGCGCAGGAACGTGTCCTTGTTCGAGTAGATCGAGTGGATCATCAGCTGGAGGAGCTGGCGCGCCTCCGACTGGAACTCGAGCGTTTCCACGTCCGTCCTCTCTGTCCGGCTCTCGTCGACCGCACATCGTATCGAGGTGGGCCACCCCGGGCGCGTGACCTCGACCCGGGCCACGCCGACCGGCGCCCGGCGGCCCCGCCCGACCCGAGGAACGCTCGCACCGTCTGCGATCATGCCGCGCCATGGATCGTTACGAGCAATTCCGCCGCGCGGCGGCCGACCGGGGCATCCCGGACGACGAGATCGACGAGTTCGCCGACCAGCTCCGGTTCGAGGTC
>NZ_JBHWIE010000662.1:0-2147 GCF_042732085.1 Actinosynnema sp. NPDC059797 | reverse complement strand
GCCACCGTCCTCGCCCCCGACGACCCGCTGCTGGTCCACCCCGACCGCGCGTGGACGGTCGGGCGACTCGCCGAGGAGCACGGCGTCGACACCCGACAGGTGGTGCGGTTGCTGCGCCTGGCGCTGACCGCGAACGCCGTCGAGATCGGCCCGGTGGTCGGCCCCGCCGGCGACGATTTCGCCGCGCTGCGCCGCATCGTCGACGACATGGGCGAGCACCCCGGCGCGTCCGCGTGGCGGGACCGGCTCGCCGCGCTGGAGGAAGTCCGCCGGGAACTGGAGCGAGCCGCCTTCCCCGCGCGCGCCGCCGTCTTCGAGCGGATCGAGCGACTGTTCACCGACGCGACCGCGACGCCCGCGCGTCGACAGGGCGGGCTCTACACGGACCGGTTCGTGGTCTACGAGGAGTCCAGCTCGCCGTTCCGGCTCGAGCTGGGCGGCGCCGCCGCTCGCAAGCTGACCGCCTCGGTGCAGGAAGCCCTGGACCAGTCGGCGGCGTACGGCGACACGCTGCGTCGCGGTCATCAGGAACACGTGCTGCGGCGGTGGCCCGACGTGTCCCGCCTGCCGTTGCCGGTCTACCTCGACCGGGCCGCCGAATCGGCCGACGGCACGCGGTTCTCGGCCGGGCCGCCGATCCCGGCGCCGCTGGCCGCGCCGGCGCGGCCCGGCCCGCGGTACGCGCTGCCCGACCTGTGCCTGGCCGCTCCCGACGTCGACGCGATCGCCGCCGGGGCGTTCCGCGTCGTGGTCTCCCGCGTGCACCACCACCTGCTGCTGAACAGCTGGCTCGCGGTGGCCCACCCGGACCCGGCCGGGTTCGCGGTCCGATCCACCTCGTGGGTCGGCCGGCACGGCGCGGCCGTCGGGCTGCTCGGCATCGAGGTCAGCCGCCGCAACAAGGCGTTCTACCGCTTCCCGGGCGAGAAGCTCGCGTTGCGCCCGCGCAACGCGGTCGACGTCGGCGACCCGTCGGTGCGCCACGTCGGCGACTTCGACGTGGTGCGCGACGGCGACGTCCTGCGGCTCGTCGACCGCGACGGCCGTGAACGCACCCTGTACCTGCCGCTCGCGGACCTGGTGACGCACCCGCCCCTGGCGGCGTTGTCCTCGCCGCCCGCGCTGCACCCCCAGATCCGGCCGCCCGGCGCGCAGCGGGTGCCGGCCGTCGTCCTCGGCGGCGCGGTGTACCAACGGTCCCGGTGGCACACGACGGCGCCCGACCTGAAGCCGCTCGACATGGCGGCGCGGTACGTGGCGCTGCGCGGGATCGCGCGCGAGCTGGAGCTGCCGAGGTTCGTCTACATCCGCTCAGACCGCCGCCGCAAGCCCTACCTGCTGGACACCCGCTCGCCGTTCGCGGCGGAACTGCTCGCCCACGTCACCGAGCCGGGCGAGGACGTGCAGCTGGAGGAGATGCTGCCGGCGCCCGACGACCTCTGGCTGCGCGACGAGCAGGGCCGGCGCTACACGGCGGAACTGCGCGTGCAGGCGGTGACGTCGTGGTGACCCCGGGGACGCGTCCGGCACCCGAGCTGCTGTCGACCGCGCTGGTGCGCGGCGCCGGGTTCCCGATCGAGCAGACGGCCCTGCCCGGCGCCGGTGAGGCGAGCGCGTGCGCCGAGCGGGTCCTGCGCCTCGACGGTGAGCTGGCCGGCCTGGGAGACCTGCTGGTCGGGCTGCTCGGCGCGGAGCCGCTGCCGAGGGCGACGCGCAAGCGGCTGGGACGTCGGCTCCGGGGCGGGGCGCCGGTGGACGTCGACGAGCGGATCGAGTCCGCGACCACCCGGACGCTGCTGCTGCGCTGGAACGCCGCCGTGGTCGAACGCGGGAACGCGTGCACGGCCCTCGCGGCGGCGGCGGACGTCGAACTGGCCGAGGCCGAGTCGCACCTGCGGAAGTGGCTCGCCGCGCCGCGCGCCGAGGAGGCGCTCTGGTTCTCCAGCCGCAGCGCCGCCACCGGGATGGACCGCTACCGCGACGGCCGCGGTTCCGCGACCGACCGACGGGTCGCGCTGCGCTACCTGCAGCGGCTGACCACGAAGAACGAGACCACGTCGTTCTTCGGGCCGCACCAGTTCGCCGATGTCGTCGACGAGCCGGCGCCCGCCCTGGCCTTCGACCCGGCCTCACCGAGCCACGGCGCG
>NZ_JBHWIE010000661.1:0-2153 GCF_042732085.1 Actinosynnema sp. NPDC059797 | reverse complement strand
TTCGAGGCCACGCCCGAGCGGCTCCGCTTCGAGGTGACCGTGCCCGAGTCGTGACGCGGGCGGACCCCGGCCTTTCCCGGCGGGGGTCCCGCCTGCGCTCGGGACCGGTCCCGAGGGGTGGCTGCCACAGTGCCGCCATGCGCTCAACGATGTTCGCCGCGGCGTCCCTGTTCGTGCTCGCGCTGACCGGGTGCGGCTCGGACGACCCGTCCGCGGCCACGACGACGACCACGGCCCCGACCACCACGACGACGACCACGACCACCACCACCACCACGACCACCACGACCGTCCCGGTGCCGGAGGTGGCCGCCGACGGGACGAACCTCCAGGCGTGCGAGGACGGCGCGTGCGAGGTCGAGGTCAAGTCCGGCGACCTGCTCTCCGTCAGGGGTGAGCAGATCACGGTGGTGAGCGTCGGCCCCGGGGGCGCGACGTTCGTGCTGCCGTCCGGCATGACGGCCACGGTGGGCGGCACCGGCACGATCAGCACCGCCGGCGGGACCACGGTGGACATCCTCCGCAACAACGGCACGACGGTGATGGTCAGGGTTTCCTGATCGCGCCGGTGCGCCGCGCGCCAGGGGTGGGGGAGGAGTGGACGTGGTCGTGGAGCTGGACGGGGGTGGCGGGATGAGCGGGACCGGGGTGGTCGTCGGTGCGGCCCACCGGCGGGGGCGCGGCGCGAGCGGGGGTGCGCCCGCGGCGAGCGGGGCGCTCGTGCTGCCGACGGGGGTGGACGCGCTGCTGGCGCGGGCGCGGTCCGAGGTGGTGGTGATGTCCACCGGCGGCCTGCGGCTGCGCCGGGTCGACCAGGAGAACCTGCGGCGCGGCGTGCGCTACCGGGTGCTGCTGCCCGACGCGCGGCGGTCCTCGGCGTTGGCGTCGGCGCGCGCCGACGTGCGCACGGTGGCCCAGGTGCCGATGGACGCCGTGGTGGTCGACGGGGTGGCGGCCGTGCTGCCCGACGGGCGCGGCGCGGCGGTGTTCCGGCTGCCCGGCGTGGTGCGGGCCGCGGTCGAGCTGTTCGAGCGGGTGTGGCCGGAGGCGGTGCCGCTGTTCGCGGCGGCCGGGTCGCCGTGCGGGTTGTCGCCGCGCGAGCGGGAGCTGCTGACGCTGCTGTTCGAGGGCAGCACGGACGAGGCGGCGGCGGCCCGGCTGGGCGTGTCGGTGCGCACGGTGCGGCGGCTGGTCGCCGACCTCATGAACCGGCTCGGCGCGCGCAGCAGGTTCCAGGCGGGCGCCAAGGCCGCCGACCGGGGCTGGCTGCTGCGCGGCACGGGGTGACCGCGGGTGCCGGATGACCGCGGGTGCCGGTCACCCGATCCGACCGCGGAACCACTCGTTGCCGTCCGGGCGGCTCTGGAGCACGGCGGCGGGCACGACCAGCAGCGCGGGCCACAGGAAGAGGCAGGTGGCGACCCCGACCCGCAGCAGCTCGGCCCGCACGTCCACGCCCGCGCGCAGCCACCGGCCGCGCCGCCACGTGTAGACGCCGGCCAGGGGCAGCAGCGCGGAGATCGCGATCTGCACGAGGCTGCCGTACGCCAGCATCTGCAGCAGCAGAGCGCTGCCCAGCACGACCAGCGTCACGCCGTGCGCCACCCACAGCCCACCCGCGACGCGCACGGTGCCCGGCGGGCGCGATCCGTTCGACCCCGGTGCGTTCGTCCTGTCCACGCCACGACGATGGCAGCCGGCCGCGCCGGTTCACCGGGGTTGGCCGGTTGGTGCCACGGCGGGCCGACGTGCCCGGTCGGGTCACACGCCCCGCAGCGGTGGGTACTCCTGCTCGGGCGGTGGCGAGAGCTTCTTGTTCAGGTCACGTGCTTCCCGGAGCTGGTCCTCCAGGGTGACGATGCGGCACGCGGCGTCCAGCCCGGTGCCCTGGTCGACGAGTTCCCGGACGCGGGCGGCGATGCGCAGCTGGTGGCGGGAGTAGCGGCGGTGCCCGCCCCGCGAGCGCTGGGGCTCGATCAGCTTCGCCTCGTCCAGGCTGCGCAGGAACCCCGGCGTGGTGCCGAGCATCTCCGCGGCCCTGCCCATCGTGTAGGCGGGGTAGTGGTCGTCGTCGAACTTGTCAGCCGCGGCGCGCGGCTCGTCTCTTTCAGGGGGCACTGCACCTCCACGTCACGAGGGGCCCGGTGCCGAAC
>NZ_JBHWIE010000660.1:0-2155 GCF_042732085.1 Actinosynnema sp. NPDC059797 | reverse complement strand
CGGGTCGGGTACGACCCGCCGCCGACGGCCGCGCGCACCGGGCGCCGGGGGCGGGGCCAGGGCGTCGCCTACCTGTTCCTGTCGCCGTGGATCGTCGGGGCGGTGCTGCTGACCATCGGCCCGATGATCGCCTCCCTGTACCTGTCGTTCACCGACTACGACCTGTTCGGCGAACCGGACTGGGTGGGCGTCGACAACTACGTCACCATGTTCACCGGCGACGAGCGGTTCTGGCACGCCGCGTGGACCACCACCAAGTACGTGCTGCTCTCCGTGCCGCTCAAGCTCGCCCTGGCACTGGCGGTCGCGCTGCTGCTCAACCGGCCCCGCCGAGGGGTGGGCCTGTACCGGTCGGCGTTCTACGCGCCGTCGCTGCTGGGCGCGAGCGTGAGCGTGGCGCTGGCGTGGCGGGCGCTGTTCTCCACCGACGGCACCGTCGACGGGGTGCTCGCCCGGCTCGGCGTCGACACCGGCGGCTGGGTCGACCAGCCCCAGTACGCGCTGCTCACCCTGGTGGCGCTGGCCGTGTGGCAGTTCGGCGCGCCCATGGTGATCTTCCTGGCCGGTCTGAAGCAGGTGCCGCGCGAGCTGTACGAGGCGGCGGCCATCGACGGCGCGGGCCCGGCGCGGCGGTTCTTCAGCGTCACGCTGCCGATGCTCACGCCGGTGATCCTGTTCAACCTCGTGCTGGAGACCATCAACGCCTTCCAGGCCTTCACCGGCGCGTTCGTGGTCAGCAGCGGGCGCGGCGGTCCCAGCGACTCGACCCTGCTCTACCCGCTGTACCTGTACCAGCGCGGGTTCACCGACTTCCGGATGGGCTACGCCTCGGCCATGGCGTGGGTGCTGCTGGTCGTGGTGGCGCTGCTGACCGCCCTGGTGTTCCGCAGCTCCAAGCGCTGGGTGTTCTACGCGGGGGAGGACCGGTGACGCGGTCGAGGAAGGTCCTGTGGCACGTCGTGGTGATCGGCGCGCTGCTGGTGCTGCTGTACCCGCTGGTGTGGCTGGTGTCCACCTCGTTCAAACCCGCCACCGAGGTGCTGTCCGCGCTGTCGCTGCTGCCGCGGGAGCCGACCGGGGACAACTACGCCCAGGTGTTCGACGGCGTGGGCGAGTTCGGCGTGCTGCACTACTTCTGGAACTCCCTGCTGGTCTCCGTCGGCGCGGTGGCCGGCAACGTGGCGTCGTGCTCGCTGGCGGCCTACGCGTTCGCGCGCCTGCACTTCCGCGGCCGAGGACCGCTGTTCGGCTTCATGATGATCACCATCATGCTGCCCCACCACGTGGTGCTGATCCCGCAGTACGTCATCTTCCAGCAGATGGACGTGGTCAACACGTTCTGGCCCCTGGTGCTGCCCAAGTTCCTGGCCACCGACGCGTTCTTCATCTTCCTCATGGTGCAGTTCATCCGCACCCTGCCGCGCGAGCTGGACGAGGCGGCCACCCTGGACGGCTGCGGACCGGTGGGCACCTTCCGGCACGTGATCCTGCCGCTGCTGCGGCCGGCGCTGATCACCACCGCGATCTTCAGCTTCATCTGGGCCTGGAACGACTTCTTCTCGCAGCTGATCTACCTCAACGACGCGGAGAAGTTCACCCTGCCGCTGGCGCTGCAGCTGTTCATCGACCAGGCGACCGAGTCGGCGTTCGGGCCGATGTTCGCCATGTCGGTGCTGGCGCTGCTGCCCATCGGGTTGTTCTTCCTGGCATTCCAGCGTTTCCTGGTCGACGGTGTGGCGACCTCCGGGCTGAAGGGGTAGCGATGAACGCGTGGGCGCGCCCGCTGGCGCTGCTGGCCGAGGTGCTGCTGATCGGGGTGCTGGTGTGCCTGGCGGCGTTGCCGCTGGTCACGGCGGTGCCCGCGCTGGCGGCGGGAGCGGTGCTGCTGCGGGAGCTGGTCGAGGGCGGCCGCACGCCGACCGCGCGGCGCTTCGCCGTCCTGCTGGGACGGGCCGTGCGCGACCCGGTGGCCGTGCTCGCGCCGCTCGCCGTGCTCGTGGTCGGCGCGCTGGACCTGCTCGCCCTGGCCGGCGGGCTGCCCGGCGCGGCGGTCCTGGGGCCGGCGATCGGCCTGGCGCTGGCCGCCGCGGCGCTGGTGCTGCTGCGCACCGCGGCCCGGTGGTCGCCGGGCGAGCGCTGGGCCGCGCTGCTCGCC
>NZ_JBHWIE010000659.1:0-2156 GCF_042732085.1 Actinosynnema sp. NPDC059797 | reverse complement strand
CCCCACCACCGCCCACGCCGCGTCCCCCTCGTCCCGCAGCGACACCAACGCCGTCGGCTCCACCAACCGCGCCAGCACCGTCAACTGGTTGATCCCCGAATCCGCCCACGGCGACACGTACGACGCGAACGCGCCCTCCCCCCTGCCCACGTACGGGTCGCAGAACAACGACGTCACCCCCGTCACCGGACCCCACTCCGGGTGCGCCGCAACCAGCGACGCCGCCCACTCCACCTCCGGCGAGAACGCGAAGTGGTGCGCGGTGAACACCCGACCCCGGTCCAGCGCGCCCAGCCGCGCCAACGACGCCACGTCCAGCGCCAACGGCTTCTCCACCAGCACCCGCGCCCCCGACGACCCCAGCACCAGCGCCGCCAGCTCCACGTGCGAGTCCGCCGGCGTCGCGACCACCACCAGGTCCGGCCGGTGCGCGCCCAACGCCTCCGCCGCGTCGACGTGGTGCGGCGGGGTCGCGCCCCGGAACACCGGCGGTCCGGCCACCGGGTCCGCGGTGAACTCCAGGTCCACGTCGGACCGCTCGGCCAACACCTCCAGGTGCGTCGCCGCGATCGTGCCCACGCCGATCAAGCCCACCCGAGTCTTCGTCACTTCCTGGAGTATTCCTGATCACTCGGCAGAGTCGCCTCCTCCCGAAAGCGTGAGTTAAGTCTCCACTGAAGTTACAGAGTGAAGTACACGAAAGAGTCTCGGTTACGCCATTGCGCCGACATGGCTGGTGCCGCGTCACGTGGACTGGACAGACTGGCGATCATGACCGATTCAACCCTGGCGCTGCCGGCCCACGACCTGTTCTCCCCCGAGGCGACGGCCGACCCCACCTCGCTGCTGCACCGGATCCGCGCCGAGTCCCCGATCAGCGCGATCCCCCAGCTCGACGCCTACCTGTTAACCCGGCACGCCGACATCGTCGCCGCGCTGAAGGACCGCCGCCTGGTCCCCGCGAACATGACGCAGATGCTGGGCGCGTTCACCCCCGAGGAGCAGGAGGAGCTGACCCCCCTGCGCCTGTCCGTCGAGCTGTGGATGGGGCACACCAACGAGACCGACCACGTCCGGTTCCAGCAGTTGCTCAAGCGCTACTTCACCCCCGCCACGGTCAACGGCCTGCGCCCGCGCGTGCGGGAGCTGACCAACGAGCTGCTCGACGCCGTGGCCGACCGCGGCCGCATGGACGTGGTCACCGACCTGGCCTACCCGCTGCCCGCCAACGTGATCGCCGAGATGCTCGGCATGCCCACCGACGACCGCGAGCGGCTCCAGGCCTGGTCGCGCGACATCGTGGCGATCTTCCAGCTCGCCGACGCCGACCGGCTGCGGCGCTCGCAGCGCAGCGTGCTGGAGATGCAGGACTACGTGCGCGAGCTGGTCCGGGAACGCCGCGGCGACCCGCGCGACGACCTGATCAGCATGTTCATCGCCGCCGAGGCCGAGGGCGTGGTCACCGAGGACGAGATCGTCGCCAACTGCGTGCTGCTGCTGTTCGCGGGCCACGAGACCACCGCGGGCCTGATCGCCAACGGCCTGGTGCTGCTGCTCGACCACCCCGACCAGCTCGCGCGGCTCAAGGCCGACCCGTCGCTGACGCCCTCCGCGGTCGAGGAGATGCTGCGCTGCGACGGCCCGGCGAGCCTGATCGTGCGGCAGAGCACCGAGCCGTTCGCGCTGGGCGGCCTCGACCTGCCCGCGGGCAAGCGGTTCTACCTGGCCATGATGGCCGGCAACCGCGACCCGGAGGTCTTCCCCGACCCCGACCGCTTCGACATCGCCCGCAAGCCCAACCGGCACACCGCCTTCGGCCTGGGCGCGTTCTACTGCCTGGGCGCCGCGCTGGCGCGGGCCGAGGCCGACGAGTGCTTCCGCGTGCTGCTGGAGCGCTGCCCGGACCTGCGCCTGGAGTCCGTCGAGCGGGCGCCGGTGCCGCCCCTGACCCACCGGCTGACGTCCCTGGTCGTGTCGTTCTAGTCGGTCGTGATCTTCACCCGCCACAATGGACGGTATGCGCAAACCGAAGGTGTTCGTGGCGGGGCCCGTGTCGTGGAACCGGTTGGTGCTGCTAGACCGGCAGCCCGAGGCGAGGCCCCACACGACCTTCGCCACCGGCCACGGGGCCACCGTCGGCGGCACGTCGGCCGGCA
>NZ_JBHWIE010000658.1:0-2161 GCF_042732085.1 Actinosynnema sp. NPDC059797 | reverse complement strand
GGCGGACACCTGCGCGCGGCTCGCCCGGGGGACGCGGCCTTCCCCCGGCCGGGGCACGGCCCCCCGCCGCCCGGTCGCTACCCTCGTCGCATGATCGACCTCCGGCGCGCCGAGGACCGGTGGCGGCGGTTCGACGTCGCGGTCCGGGACGCCCCGCTCGCGCTGGCGCTCCTCGTGGCCTCGCTGACACCCGCGCTCCACGACAACGGCACGTGGCTCGGCGACGTGCCGCTCCGCCCCGTGGACGCGCCGGGCGTGGCCGTGATCGCCCTCGAATGCCTGCCGCTGGCCATCCGCAGGCGGTGGCCCGTCGCCTGCCTGGCCCTGGTGTCGCTCGGCTTCGCCCTCGACCAGCTCCACGGCTACCACGCGATCGCGGGCACCGCGCTGCCGATCGCCCTGTTCAGCACCGCCGCCCACCTGGACCGGTTCCGGTGGACCGCGGTGGTCCTGGCTTCGGCGGCCTACGTGCCGCTGTCCTTCGCCCTCGCGCGGGACGACGGGACCGAGGGCGTGATCGGGTTCGTGACGTTCTACCTCGTCCTGGCCCTCACGTGGGGCGCCGGGAGCCGGCTCCGGCAGTACCGCGCCGCCGAGGAGGAGCGCCGCCGCCGCGTCGCCGAGACCACCCGCGCCGCGGAACGGACCCGCATCGCCCGCGACCTCCACGACGTCGTGACGCACCACGTGACCGCGATGGTGGTGCAGACCGAGGCGGCGCGCTACCTGACCGGTTCCCCCGACCGCCTCGACCAGGCCCTGGCCGCGGTCTCGGACTCCGGTCGGCGGGCCGTCGCGGACCTGCGGCACCTGCTCGACGTGCTCGACCCCGGGCACGGCGCCGAGCCGCGAACCCCGTCCGCGGGCGACCTCCGGACCCTGGTGGAGCAGACCCGGCGGGCCGGTCAGCCGGTGGAGTTCACCGAGGAGGGCAGCCGGGGCGAGGCGACCGGCAGCGCGGAGGCGACGGCCTACCGCGTCGTGCAGGAAGCCCTGACGAACGCCCTGAAGCACGCGCACGGCAGCCGCACCGAGGTGCGCGTGCGCCACGGGGACGGGGAGATCACGGTGGAGGTCGGCACGGACGGCGCGGGTTCGCCCGCCGCCGCGGTGGGCGGCAGCGGGCGGGGCCTGGACGGGCTCCGCGAACGGGTCGGCGTGCTCGGCGGCGAGTTCCGGGCCGGCCGGCGCGGCGACGGCGGTTTCGTGGTGCGGGCGCGCATCCCGGCGGGCAGCGCACCGTGACCGCGCCGGTCCGCGTCCTCGTGTGCGACGACCAGGCGCTGATCCGCACCGGGTTCGCGACGATCATCGACGCCCAGCCCGACCTCACCGTGGTCGGCGAGTGCGGCGACGGGCGCACCGCCGTGGACCTCGCGCGCCGGCTCCGCCCCGACGTCGTGGTGATGGACGTGCGGATGCCGGTCCTCGACGGCATCGAGGCGACCCGCCTGCTGGCCGGCGCCGGGGTGGACCAGCCGGTCAAGGTGCTCGTGGTGACCACGTTCAACCTCGACGAGTACGTCTACGAGGCGTTGCGCGCCGGCGCCGGCGGCTTCCTGCTCAAGGACGCGCCGCCGGCGCAGCTGCTGCACGGCATCCGGACCGTCGCCGCCGGCGACGCGCTGCTGGCCCCCGAGGTGACCCGGCAGCTCGTCGGCCGGTTCGCCACCCGGATCCGGCCGGCGGAGGGCGCGTCCGGCGGGACCCCGCTGACGCCGCGCGAGCTGGAGGTCCTGCGCCTCATCGCCGACGGCCTCTCCAACAGCGAGATCGCCGCGGTCCTGGTGATCAGCCAGGAGACCGTCAAGACCTACGTCTCGCGCATCCTCACCAAGCTCGACCTGCGCGACCGGGTCCAGGCCGTGGTCCACGCCTACCGCCACGGCCTGGTGACCTGACCGGCGGTGAGGTCCGCCGTCGGACGGGCGGCAGGTCCCGGGGCGGGCTCCCGGGGCGCCGCCCCGAAAGGCCGCGGCAGGCCGGGGTCCGGGGTCTCGACCGCGCCCGTGAAGCGGTTCCGGTCCCCGCCCGTCCCGGGCAGCCGCCGCCAGGTCCGGCATGGCGGGACCGAGCAGGCCGAGGTGCCCGGAACACCTGGCCCGCCGCCCCACCGAGGCCCTAACATCTCCCGCAAGGACTCGCCGGGGGGAACGATGAC
>NZ_JBHWIE010000657.1:0-2162 GCF_042732085.1 Actinosynnema sp. NPDC059797 | reverse complement strand
CCCCACCTGCCTGCCGCTGTTCCACGTCAACGCCGCGATGATGTCGTTGCTGGGCACGATGGTCACCGGCGCGCCACTGGTGCTGGAGCCCCGGTTCACCCCGGCCGGCTACTTCGCGCGGATCGCGGCGACGGGTGCGCGGACCGCGTCGGTCGTGCCCGCCCTGCTCCACCGGATCGTCGAGGAGCGACCGCCCTGGCCCGAGCCGCTGGACTACCTCATCACGGCCGCGGCCCCGCTGACCCGGGAGCTGGCCGAGCGGTTCTACCGGGCCTACGGCCCGCGCCTGCGCCAGGGCTACGGCCTCAGCGAGGCGGTCAACTTCAGCTTCGTGACCCCGCTGCTGTCGCGGTTGGACTTCCAGCGGCAGTACGTCGAGGCGCACCCGCCGGTGGGCGTGCCGCTGCCCGGGACCGAGTTCGCCCTGGACGACGGCGAGGTGGTGCTGCGCTCGCCGGACCTGATGCGCGGCTACTGGGGCCGGCCCGACCTCACGGCGCCGGTGCTGTCCGCGGACGGCTGGCTGCGCACCGGCGACCTCGGCGAGGTCCGGGACGGGCTGCTCGTGCTGCGCGGCAGGCGCACCGAGGTGATCAACCGCGGCGGCGAGAAGCACCACCCCCTGGACGTCGAGCGGCAGTGGCGCGAGGCCGGCCTCACCGGGACCTTCGCCGCGGTGGGCGTCGACTCGCCGACCCTGGGGAACGACGTCGGCCTCGTCCTGGACTCCGGGCCGATCGGCAGGGTCGCCGAGCTGGAGCGGGTTCGCGGCCTGGTGCCGGTCGCGGTGGACGCCTCCGGCCTGTCGGCCACCTCGACCGGGAAGCCGCGACGCCGCGAGATGGCCGCGCGGCTGCCGATCAGGGAGTGCGGTGACGCCCGCTACCGGGCGCTGCTCGCCCACGCGGCGGCCGTCGCGGAGGTGATCGCGGGCACGCCCGCGCCGAACGACCCGGCGGCCCGCCGGGTGCACGCCCTGGCCGTCCGGCTGTCGGAGCTGCCCGAACGGTCCGGCCCGCCCGAACGGTCCGGCCCGCCGGGGCACCCCGCGGGCGGTCACGGGCCGGCGCACCAGGCCCTCGACGACCTCCTGGCGTGGTGGGGCTCGACCGGACCCGCGCCCGACCCGGGGACCGCGTGGTCCGAGCAGACCGCGCCGCACCGCGACCTGGTGGCCGCGGTGGTCGAGGCCCGCCTCGGCCGCGCCGACCGCGCCCTGCACGTGACCGGCGACCTGCCCGCGCCACCCCCGGTCGACCGGTTCGACCTGATCACGGTGACCGGCCTGGTCGAGCAGGCCGACCCGGCGACCGTGCTGCCCGACCTCGTCGACCTGCTCGCACCCGGTGGCCTCCTCGTCGTCGGGCACGTCGCGGGCCACACCGACCGGCGCGGCACGCCGTGGGCGCTGGAGCCGGTGCTCGCCGCGTCCCGCCCCCGCTGGCGGTCGGGGCGGGGCAGCCGCTGGCCGGTGCTCGCCGCGATGGAGCGCTGCGGGCTGACCGCACCGGGGTACAGCGCCGTGCGCGCGCCGGGGCACGACCTGGGCGGCGTGCTGTGGGCGTCGAAACCGCCCGTCACCGCCACCTGAGAGGAGAGCCGACGACATGCCACCGACGACGACGTCCGGGCTCGACCCGGCCAAGCTGGGCAGGTTCATCAGCGCCGAGCACCTGACCGACGACTCCCTGACCCGCATCCGCGACTGGTTCCACGGCGCGCCGCGCAGCCCGCTGGTGTTCCGCGACTTCCTGCGCCCGGAGGTGGCCGAGGCGGTGGGCGCGGCGCTGCGCGACCTGCCGGTGTGGTCGCGCTGCGTGACGGCCTTCCGGAACGCCCAGGAGACGGTCGAGGTGGACGAGGCCGGCTGGGCCGACCGGCCCGACCGGGTCGCGCGCCACTTCTTCGCCCGCCCGCTGCTCGACGCCTTCGAACCCGGCCGCATGGACGAGCGTCACCAGGCCGTGCTGAAGAACTTCATCAGCTTCGCCGTGATCTCCGACCTGCTGCGCTCCTGGCTCGGCGCCGGCGTGGGCTTCCCGCTGGAGAAGCGCACGAGCGTGGAGCTGGCCTGCTACGAGCCGGGCGACGAGATCAGGCCCCACCAGGACCTGATCGAGAACCGGGTGATCGCGGTGAACTTCTACCTGGACCGCGACTAC
>NZ_JBHWIE010000656.1:0-2169 GCF_042732085.1 Actinosynnema sp. NPDC059797 | reverse complement strand
TATCGGCGCGATCGCCTCGTCGGGGGGCTTGCCGTGGCCGTCCGGGTACCCCAGGGCGGCCGCCACCGCCGCGCTGGCGGTGGCCACGGCGGGGTAGCCCGCCCCGGCCAGGACGCGCGCGGACGCCGCGTCCCACACGTTGGGCAGCACCACGGGGTCGCCGGGCACGTGCAGCCCGCGCAGCAGCCGCGCCCCGCCACCCTCGCCCACCAGCCGGTCCCCGGTCACGGCAGCGGCCACGAGCGGGCGACGGCCCCGACCCGGTTCCAGGCGTTGATCACCGCGATCACCCACACCAGCTCCGCCAGCTCGGTGTCGGTGAACACCGCGGCGGCCCGACCCCACACCTCGTCCGACACCTCGCCGGAGGACAACCCGGTGGCGGCCTCGGTCAGCTCCAGGGCGGCCCGCTCCCGCTCGGTGTACAGCTCCCCCGCCTCGCGCCAGGCGGGCAGCAGGTCCAACCGGCGCTGGGCCTCGCCCGCGCCGCGCGCGTCGTCGCTGTGCAGGGCCACGCAGTAGGCGCAGCCGTTGAGCTGGGAGGCCCGCAACCGGACCAGCTCCTGCACCGAGGACTCCAGGCCCGACTCGCGGGAGGCCCGCTCCAGGCCCTTCATCGCCCGGTACAGGTGCGGCGCCAGCTCGTGGGCGGCCAAGCGAATTGTCATGATCGACAACCTAGGCCCGGGTTGGCCCGCTGCTAAGGTCCATTCCCGTGTCCGGAACGTGGGCCAATCCCGGCGTGGACCTCCACCTCGACCTCGACCCCTCCACCGGTCGCCGCGCCGGCCTGGAACGGGCGCTGCGCGAGGCGATCCGCACCGGCAGGCTCGCACCCGGCGCACGCCTGCCCGCGACCCGCCGGCTGGCCGCCGAACTCGGACTGGCCCGCAACACCGTGGCCGCCGCCTACGACCAACTGGTCGCCGAGGGCTACCTGACCGCGCGACGCGGCGCGGGCACCCTGGTCGCACCGCTGCCCGCCGCACCACCCGGCGCCGGCGCCGCCGCCGAACCCGCCCACCCCCGCCACGACCTCACACCCGGCAACCCCGACACCACCGCGTTCCCCACCGCGGCCTGGCTGCGCGCCACCCGCCGCGCCCTGGCCGCCGCACCGGCACGCGCCCTCGGCTACGGCGACCCCCGCGGCCGGCCCGAACTGCGCACCGCCCTGGCCGAACACCTGGGCCGCACCCGCGGCGTGCAGGCCGCACCCGAGCGCATCGTCATCACCACCGGCTACGTGCAGTCGCTGTCCCTGCTGGCGACCGCGCTCACCGGACCGGTCGCCATGGAGGACCCCGGACTGGCCTTCCACCGCGAGGTGGTCCGCCGCGCCGGCCGACCCGTCGTGCCGCTGCCGGTGGACCACCTCGGCGCCACCACCCCGCCGGACGGCGCGGCCGCCGCCGTGGTCACCCCCGCCCACCAGTTCCCCACGGGCGTCCCCCTGCACCCCACGCGCCGCCACGCCCTGACCACCTGGGCCCGCGACACCGGCGCCCTGCTGGTCGAGGACGACTACGACGGCGAGTTCCGCTACGACCGGCAACCCCTGGGCGCCGTCCAGGGCACCGCGCCCGACCACGTCGCCTACGCCGGCAGCGCCTCCAAGACCCTCGGCCCCGGCGTCCGCCTGGGCTGGCTGGTGCTGCCGCCCCGCTGGGTCGACCCCGTCGTCGACGCCAAGCTGCACGCCGACCACCACACCGAGGTCATCGGCCAACTCGCCCTCGCCGACCTGATCACCGGCCACGCCTACGACCGCCACGTGCGCGGCGCCCGCCTGCGCTACCGGCGACGACGCGACCTGCTCGTGCGACGGCTGACCGGGCACACCGCGCACGGCGTCTCCGCGGGCCTGCACCTGCTGGTCGAGGTGCCCGACGAGGACGCCGTCCTCACCCTCGCCGCCGAACGCGGCATCGCGCTGACCGGACTGCGCGAATGCCGCCACACCCCCGACCCCGCGGCGGCGCGGGGCGTGATCGTCGGGTACGGCACCCCCGCCGAGCACGCCTACCGCGCCGCCGTGGACGCCCTGGTCGCCGTCCTGCGCGACGCCGCGGGCCGGCACCACCACGAGCGGCCCGCGACCAGCTAGTGCTGCATTTCGGAACCCAACATGGAGCGGGGGACGCCCGAGGGCGATCGGTGAGGCGGTCC
>NZ_JBHWIE010000655.1:0-2176 GCF_042732085.1 Actinosynnema sp. NPDC059797 | reverse complement strand
GTTCGTACTCGACGAGCTGGCGCCCACCGCCGGCGAGGCCGACGTGTTCGAGATCGGCGGGTCGGAGGGCGCGGTGCGGCTGGCGGGCAGCGGCGGCGTCGCCCTGATGTCCGGGCTGCGCTGGTGGCTGGAGCACGTGGCGGGCGGCCACCTGTCCACCAACGGCGACCGCCTCGCGCTGCCCGACGACCTGCCCGCGCCGGGCGAGCCGGTCCGGCGGTCCACCGAGCTGGCCGAGCGGTACTCCAACAACTTCACCGCGTTCGGCTACACCAGCCCGTTCTGGGGGTGGTCGGAGTGGGAGCGGGAGCTGGACCGGCTCGCGATGAGCGGCGTCAACCGGGCGCTCACCCTGATCGGCCAGGAGATCGTCTGGTACGAGGCGTTCCAGGACTTCGGCCTGTCCGAGCTGGAGGTCCGGCGGTGGATCGCGCAGCCCGCGCACCAGCCGTGGCAGTGGTACGGCGAGATCACGGGCTACGACGAGGCCGACACCGCGCACCGCGGCCCGGTGAGCCGCACCCTGCTGCGCCGCCGCGCGCAGCTCGGTGAGCGGATCGTCGACCGGATGCGGGAGCTGGGCATCACGCCGGTGTTCCCCGGCTTCGCCGGGCACGTGCCCGACCGGCTGTTCGCCGAGCGCAACCCCGACGCGCACGTGGTGCCCCAGGGCAACTACGCGGGGCACCCGCGGCCGTACTGGCTGGACTGCACCGATCCGCTCTACCCGGCGGTCGCGGAGCGGTTCTACCGCGCGCAGGCCAGGCACTTCGGCACCACCACGCACTACTCGACCGACCTGTTCCACGAGGTCGGCGACGACGAGCTGCCCATATTGCTCGGCGGCGCCGACCTGGCCCGCGCGGCGGTGGCCGTGCAGACCGCGCTGGAGCGGGCCGTGCCGGGCGCGCGGTGGCTGATCCAGGGCTGGCACGCCAACCCGCGCCGGGTCCTGCTGGACGCCGTGGACCGGGAGCGGGTCGTGGTGCTGGACCTGGACTCCGACGACTCGCGCAAGTGGCAGTACACCGACGCGTACTGGGGCGCGCCGTGGTGCTGGGGCACCATCGGCAACTTCGGCGGCCGGCTCGGCATGTTCGGCAACCTGATCGAACCCGGCCGCACGTTCCAGGAGGTGCGGGCGCACCCGGCCCGCCGGAACCTCGTCGGCCTGGCCGTGGTGCCGGAGGGCACGCACCACAACCCGGTGGTGGCCGACCTCCTGGCCGAGGTGCCGTGGCACCGGGAGCCGGTCGACCTCGTCGCGTGGGTCCGGGACTACGCGCGCCGCCGGTACGGCGCCGACGACCCGCGCGCCGCGGCCGCGTGGGACGTCCTGCTGCGCACCGCCTACTCCTACTCCGCCACCGGCCACACCAGCGGCGAGGGACCGCACGAGACGCCGTTCGCCGCCGAGCCGGCCCTCGTCGTGGGCTCGGCGTCGATGTGGGGGCCGGACCAGTGGCGGTACGACCCGGCGGAGTTCGCGCCCTGCCTGGACCACCTGCTGGCCGTCGCGCCGCCGCTGCGCACCTCCGCCCCGTACCGCTACGACCTGGTCGACGTCACCCGCCAGGTGCTGGCCAACCGGGGCCGGCTGCTGCTGGACCGGTTGCGGGGCGCCCACGAGAGCGGTGACCGCGAGGGCGTGACCCGGCACAGCTCCCGGTTCCTGCGGGCGCTGGACCTGTCCGAGGAGATCCTGGGCACGCACGAGGACTGGTTGCTCGGGCGGTGGCTGGCGCGGGCGCGGTCCTGGGGATCGACCACGGCGGAGGCGAACGCGCTGGAGCGGGAGGCCCGCACGCTGATCACCACGTGGAGCGCGCCCGCGGCGGCGGCGCTGCGCGAGTACGCCAACCGCGACTGGAACGGGCTGCTGAGCGGCTACTACCGGCCGCGGTGGGAGCGGTTCTTCGAGGTGCTGACGGCCACGGGTCAGCCGCCCGTGTTCGAGGACTGGGCCGAGCGCGGGGAGGCTTGGGCGCGGGGCCGCGAGCGGTACCGGACGCGCCCGACGGGCAACACCTACGAGACCGCCGCCCGGATCGCCGCCGAGCTGGCCGGGGACCCCGTCTGAGCACCTCGACGTGGCGGCCCGGGACCCCAAGGCGGTGTTCCCGGGGGGCCCCTCGGCCCGGGCCGCCCCCCCCACCCGGCGCCCCCGGCCGCGGTG
>NZ_JBHWIE010000654.1:0-2206 GCF_042732085.1 Actinosynnema sp. NPDC059797 | reverse complement strand
ACGGTCGCCGGTCAGGCAGTCGCCGGGCGGGCGGATCGCCGCCGCAGCCGCAGCTCCACCGCGGCCGCCAGCGCCACCGCCAGCAGCCCGTAGGCCGCGGCCGCGAACGGGCTGGTCACCAGCGCCGACAGCTCGCCCTGGCTGATCTGCAGGGTGCGGCGCACCTGCTCCTCGGCCATCGGCCCCAGGATCAGCCCCACCACCAGCGGCGCCACCGGGTAGCCGTGGCGGCGCATGAAGAACCCGACCAGGCCCACCACCAGCAGCACCAGCAGGTCGTCCACCACGAAGTTCACCGCGTAGGTGCCCAGCGCGGCGAACAGCAGGATCCCCGCGTACAGGTAGGGCCGGGGGATCCGCAGCACCTTCACCCACAGCCGCACCAGCGGCAGGTTGAGCACCAGCAGCATCACGTTGCCCAGGTACAGCGACGCGATCAGCGCCCACACCAGCGCCGAGTCCTGCGTGAACAGCAGCGGGCCCGGCTGGATGCCGTAGCTCTGGAACGCCGCCACGATGACCGCCGCGGTCGCCGTGGTCGGCAGGCCCAGGGTCAGCAGCGGCACCAGCACCCCGGCGGCCGCCGCGTTGTTGGCGGCCTCCGGCCCGGCGACGCCCTCGATCGCGCCCTTCCCGAACTCCTCCGGCCGCCGCGACAGCTTCTTCTCCGCCGCGTAGGACAGGAACGTCGACACGTCCGCGCCGCCCGCGGGCACCGTGCCGATCGGGAAGCCGATGGCGGTGCCGCGCAGCCACGGCTTCCACGACCGCCGCCAGAACTCCCCGGTCATCCACTTCCCGTCGACCGGCACCACCTCCACCGGGCCGTGCCGCAGCCGGGCCGCCACGTACAGCGCCTCGCCGACCGCGAACACGCCGACCGCGACCACCACGACGTCGATGCCGTCCGCCAGCGTCGCCACGCCGAGGGTGAACCGCTGCTGCCCGGTCAGGGTGTCGGTGCCGACCAGGCCCAGGAACAGCCCGACCGCCAGCGACGCCAGCCCCCGCACCGGCGAGGCGCCCAGCAGCGCGGCGACCGTGGTGAACGCCACCACCATCAGCGCCACGTAGTCCGCCGGGCCCAGCTCCACCGCGTACTCGGCGATGGTCGGGGCCAGGGCGGTGAGCAGCAGCGTGGCGATGGTGCCCGCCACGAACGACCCGATGGCCGCCGTGGCCAGCGCCGCCGCCCCGCGCCCGGCCCGCGCCATCCGGTTGCCCTCCAGCGCGGTGACGATCGAGGACGACTCGCCGGGGGTGTTGAGCAGGATCGAGGTGGTCGACCCGCCGTACATGCCGCCGTAGTAGATGCCCGCGAAGATGATCAACGCGGCCGCGGGCTCCAGGGAGTAGGTCAGCGGCAGCAGCAGCGCCACGGTCATGGCCGGTCCGATGCCCGGCAGCACACCGACGGCGGTGCCGAGGGTGACGCCCAGCAGGGCGTAGAGCAGGTACTCGGGCTGCGCGGCGGTCGCGAAGCCCTCCAACAGGGCGGCCCAGTCACCCATCGAGCAGCGGCACCCCTTCGAAGATCCCGGCGGGCAGCGACAGGCCCAACCCGGAGGCGAACACGACCTGCGCCACCAGCGCCAGCGCCACCGCGACCGGCAGCGCCTTCCACCACACCGCGCCCAACGTCCAGGCCGCGCCCAGGAACAGCACCGCGCCCGCCACCGGCCAGCCGACCGGCTCGATCAGCACCAGGTGCGCCACCAGCACCGCGACCAGCTTGGCCACGGTGAGCCAGTCGGTGCGGGCCGTCGGGTCGACGTCCTCGGCCTCCTCGGCCGGGCCGAGCCTGCCGCGCAGCACCGCCACCAGCGTCGCCAGCCCGGTGGCCAGCAGCAGCGCGCCGACCGCGTACGGGAACGCGCGCGGCCCCACGGTCCCGGCCTGGCCGGCCGCGGGGATGGCGGGGGTGTCCAGCAGCGTGAACACCCCCAGCGCCACCACCAGCCCGGCGAACGCGCCCTCCTCGACCTTGGCGGCCGTGCGCGCCCGCGGCGGGCCCGGGTCCGGTGCCGCGGGCACGGGGCCCGAGGCGGGAACGGGGTCGGGGGCGGTCACTTGACCAGGCCGATCTCCTCCAGGATCGGCTTGATGCGGCCGATCTCGGTGGTCAGGAAGGTGTTGAAGTCGTGGCCGGTCTGGAAGGTGTCGGTCCAGCCCCGCTTCTTCAGCTCGTCCTGCCACTGGGCACTGG
>NZ_JBHWIE010000653.1:0-2208 GCF_042732085.1 Actinosynnema sp. NPDC059797 | reverse complement strand
ACCTCGGTGAGCGCATCGAGCACGCCTCCGCCCGACGGCGCCGCCGGCTCAGCCGCGACCTCCAGGTCATCTTCCAGGACCCGTTCGCCTCGCTGAACCCCTCCATCCCGGTCGGGGACACGCTCGCCGAACCGCTGCACGCGCAAGGCGTCGCGGGCCGCGACGCCCGGCGTCGGGTCGTGGACCTCCTCGACCGCGTCGCCCTCCCCGCCGACGCCGCCCAGCGGCTCCCGCGGGAGTTCTCCGGCGGGCAGCGCCAGCGCATCGCCATCGCCCGGGCGCTCGCCATCGGCCCCAAGCTGATCGTGTGCGACGAGCCGGTCTCCGCGCTGGACCTCACCACCCAGCGCACCGTGCTGGACCTACTGCTGGAGATCCAGGAGCAGACGGGGGTCGCCTACCTGTTCATCTCCCACGACCTGTCCGTGGTGCGCTACATGAGCCACCGGGTCAACGTCATCCACCGGGGTCGCATCGTCGAGTCCGGGGACGGCGGACAGGTCACCACGACGCCCCGGCACGCCTACACCCAGCGCCTGCTGCTGTCCGCCCCGGTCGCCGACCCCGTGCTGCAACGGGCTCGACGGGCCGCGCTGGACCGGCGGCGGGCGGAGGGGAACGCATGACACCGAACCTGTCCCTCGTGCCGCTCCCGTCGCACGTCACGGTGACGGGAGCGCAACCCGTCGCCTTCGGCGCCGCGGGGACGGTCACCGCGGCCGTGCCGCCCGGTCTCTCCCGAGACGTGACCGACTGGTTCGCCACCTGGGCACAACGCCTGCACGGGCTCGACGTCCGCGTGGTCGCGCACGGGGAACCGGGGGCCGACGTCGTGGTCGTCGTGGACCGCCCCGAGGCGCTGGGGCTGGCGCACCTGCCCGGACCGGACGGGGTCGACCCCCGGGCGGCGCGGGCCGACGAGCGGTACCGGCTGACGGTCCGCCCGGACGGCGTGCTCCTCGAAGCCGCGGGCCAGGAGGCGGCCTTCCGGGGCCTCACCACCCTGCTCCAGCTCGTCGACCCGGCGCCGGCGGTCCCCGGTGTCACGATCGAGGACGGACCCGCCTACGCGTGGCGCGGGCTCTCGCTCGACGTCGTGCGCCACTTCTCCACGCCCGAGGAGGTCTGCCGCGTCATCGACGTCCTCGCCTGGTACAAGTTCGACGTCCTGCACCTGCACCTGACCGACTCGCAGGCGTGGCGCGTCGAGACCGCCGCCCGCCCCCGCCTCACCGGCCCGGGCGCCACGGCGGAGTTCTACACGCGCGACGACCTCGACCGGATCGTCGAGCACGCCGCGCGGCGCCACGTCACCGTGATCCCCGAGATCGACGTGCCCGGCCACGTCCTGGCCGCCTTCGACGCCTACCCGGAACTGGGCGGCGATACCACACCGGTTCACCCGTACGTGCGCTACCTCGACCCCGACGTCCCCGAGGCCGTCGCCTTCACCCGCGACGTGCTCAACGAACTCGTCGACCTGGTGCCGGGACCGTTCGTGCACCTGGGCGCCGACGAGCCGTTCGGCATGCCGGCGGAGTCCTACGAGCGGTTCGTCCGCGACGCCCACGCGCTGATCCGGTCCCGCGGCAAGCGGGTCGTGGCCTGGCAGGAGGCGGTCCGCGCCGGCTGCCTGGACGGCGACGACGTGGTGCAGTACTGGATCGGCCCGGACAACCCGTTCGACGTCGAACGCCTCAAGGAACGGGCGCCTGCCGCGCTGCACCCGGTGATCGACGACGCGGCCCGGCTGTTCGCCCTGGCCCCGCACGACGTGCCGACCGCGGCCGCGGCGGGCGTCCCGGTGCTGGTGTCGTCCAACACGATGCTGTACCTGGACCGCCCCTACTCCGACGCCGCGGCCTGCGAGGAGTCGGAGCGGCGGCGGGGACGCGTCGGGCACGGGGACTACGTGCCGCACAGCCCCGAGCAGGCGTTCGCCTGGCACCCCACCACCCTGCCCGAGCTGGCGGGGGCGCGGCTCGCCGGCGTCGAGGCGGCGATCTGGTGCGAGACGGTCGACTCGTTCGATGACCTGGCGTTCCTGCTCCTGCCGCGGCTCGCGGGGGTGGCGGAGAAAGCCTGGACCAGGCAGGTCACCGACTGGCCCGACCACACCGCCCGCCTCGGCCGGCACGCCGACACCTGGAACGCCATGGGTTTCCACGCCGCCTACCGCGCCCGCTCGGACGGGTGAAGGCGTTCGCG
>NZ_JBHWIE010000652.1:0-2222 GCF_042732085.1 Actinosynnema sp. NPDC059797 | reverse complement strand
GGGGACCGACCCCCAGCCGGTCCCCGCGGGGGCGCCGTCACCCGCCGGCCCCGCGCGACGCCGCGAGCGTCGCGCCCACCGACCGCAGCACCTCGTCGGTGCGCGCCACCTGCCCGGCCACGGCCTCCAGCGCCCGCGCCACCGCCGGGCCCACGACCCCCGGCCACTCCACCCCGGCCACCCGCTGCCGCGCCTCCTCCGTCGGCTCCGGGAACTCCGCCGCCACCGCGTGCACCACCGCACCCAGCACCGCGTCCAGCACCAGCTCCGGCAGCATCGACGACACCAGGTTCGGCAGGTGCCCCGGCTGCTCGCCCCCCGAGCGCGGCAGCCACGGGTCCAGGTTCGGCCGCAGCGCCTCCCACAGGCCCGCGTCCACCGCCCCGACCCCGAACCGCCCGGCCCACTGCGCCGCGTCGGCCCGCGTCGCCGTGGCGGCGAGCACCTCCCGCACGTCGACGCCGACCCGCAGCAGCTCCGCCAGGTCCGGCGAGCCGAGCGAACCGGGCCGCAGGTCCATCGACACCCGGTGGTGCCAGCGCGCGGCCCACACCGCCCGCCACCACATGCCCTCCTGCGACTCCGGGCGGGCCAGCCACACCGCGATGTTGCGGTAGTAGGCCTTGATCTCCTCGAACACCGCCCGACCCGACTCCGACGCGGCGAACCCGACGCTCTTGACCGGGTCCTGCGACAGCGAGTCGCCGATCAGGTTGATGTTGAAGAAGTGGTGCCACGTGGCGTCCACCGCCACCCGGCCCACCCCGGCCCGGTGCCCGTCGTAGGCGCCGACCGCGCCGAAGGTCCGCGCGTCGAGCCTGCCCTTGCGCGGGTCCAGCTCCGCCGGCCGGGCGTTGATCGACGACCACGCCACCACCTCCGGCGCGAGCCCGCCCGGGTACTCGACGACCTCGTACCCGGCGAAGTCGAACCTCGCCCCCAGGTCCTCCGGCACGAGGCACTCGCCCTCGTGCGGGTGGTCGGGCAGCACCCGGATCGGCCCGCGCGGCCCGCACAGCAGCGGGTGCGGGTACGCCTGGTGCGCCCACTTCGGCGAGTCCGACGTGGCGTACATGCGCGGCGTGACCACCTGCGGGACGTCGTCGGACTGGTCGTCGAGCTGGAACAGCGGGTCGCGGCCCTCCGACAGGGTGTCGTGCCGCGCCGGCCCGTCGACCGACGGCGCGACCGGCTCCCCGTTCGGGCCCGGCTCCGGCCAGTGCCACTTGCGCATGCTGCGCACCCGGGGCACCGCGCCGCACAGGGACACGCCCAGGTCCTCGTGGTCGCCGGTGGCGAACGTGCCGCCACCGCCGTCCATGAACCGGGCCAGGGCCCGCAGTTCGACCTCCTCCAGCGACGGCCGGTCGCCGCGCGCCACGCCGAACAGCCAGATCTGGTCGTACTGCGACAGGTCGTGCTCGTCGAAGCGGAACCCCGGCACCTCGGCGGACAGCGCGGGCAGGTTCCGCTCGCGGTGCGCCGTGGTCACCTCGACCCTGAGCCACGGCAGCACCGGTTCCTCCAGCACTCCCACCAGCGTGGACAGGCCGAAGTCGGCCCCGTCGAAGCTTGCCTGGCCGTCGGTCACCATCAGCACCCGGACGGTCCGGGGCTCGGCGAGGACGGACGTGTCCGCTCGGGTATCGTTCACGGTGCGATCCCTTCGATTTCCACCAACAGGTCCGACCGGCGGGCGTCGACCGCGAACACGGCGACCTCCGCGCGGCGGGGGAACTCCTCGCGGCACAGCCGCGTCACCACCGGCACGTCCTCGGCGCGCTTGACGTACACCTTGACCCGGCGCAGGTCCTGCAACGCCCACCCGCCCGGCAGCCCGTGCCGGGTCAGGTTCTCCGGGCCGATCAGCGCGGCGATGTTCGCCAGCGCCACCTGGCACTGCCGCACCACGTCGCCGTGGCACACCGTGACGTCGTCGAGGGTGCTCGCGGTGCCGGACACGTGCAGCTCGGCCCGCTCGCGCCCCGGCTCCGGCGCCAGCCACGTCGCGTGGGCGAAGCCCGGCGACCCGCGCCGCCCCGCCCGCTCGCGCGCCTGCAGCGGGTTCTCCAGGTGCACGGCGCGGCGCGAGCGGTGCGCCAGGAACCAGAACCCGACCCCGCCGCCCATCGAGCCGATCCCGGTGGAGGCGGGCGCGGGGCGCGGCGACTCGTCGAACGCCCGCGCCCGGCCCTCGTGGAACGAGGCGTGGAGCTCGACGC
>NZ_JBHWIE010000651.1:0-2242 GCF_042732085.1 Actinosynnema sp. NPDC059797 | reverse complement strand
CCGGGGGTGTGAGCCGACAGCCCGGTGTGGTGCGGCTGAACATCTCGGCGCGGGTGCCGCGGCACCCGCGCCGAGGTGATCTTCTTTCCGGGCGCGCATCGTCGCTGGAGGCCGGGCCGACCAAGGGTGGGGAACCCGCCGGTCCGGACCGGTTCGACCGCGATGGTGCGGCCCGCGGCGTGCGGGCGATCGGCCCTCGGCCTGTCCGGTCGTGGTGGTGCGAGTCGGAGTGCTCGGTGGGGTCGGCGGTCGTCGTAGCGGGTGGCGACTTCTATCACGAAGCACAGGTGTCGCGCCGGGGAGCGGGTGGTGTCCGCGGGCGCTTGAGCACGCGCCGTGCGATCGTGTGCAAGGACCGGGTCGAGTACGACTGGTCCGAAGAATGCATACTGACTGTCATTACCGACTGATGCGGTCGAGCGTTCGGAATCACCCTGTCGGCGGATGTCTTTGATCACACAATTCGGACACTCTCTCCTGGTCGGATGATTCGAGGAGGGTGCAACACAATCGTTCTCGCAACCGTGGGCCAGGAAGAGGTGGCTACGCACGCGAACCGCCACAATCGCGTTCACCGGGAACGACCGCCATCGCGATAGCCGAATCCGCACGACGTGGAACGCCGACGTGCCGGCATCCTCACGAACAGGGTCCCTTCCACGCCGCCGCACGCTCATCGCCATCGCATTGGTCCTGTTGGTCACGACACCCACCGCCGGCCATTCGACGTACGGCGCCGAGGACGACGACTACCCTGCGACGGCAACGTTCCGGCCAAGCACTGCTTCACCGTCGACCCGCCACCGGTGACCTGGCACGTGCGGTGTTCACCGGGGAACTGTTCATCGAGGAGCTGACGTGCCGACCATGCGACGTGTTGCGGCAACGCTCGTTGCGATCTTCGCCGCGGCCATCACCACTGCAACCCCTGCACACGCATCGATCTGGTACTGGAGCGGAGACTACGATTCCGAGGCTGCTTGCGAATACCAACTGGAACAGCACATCCAGCAGGAGTTGGAGATCGGGCAGCCGTTCATCTGGCGCTCCTGCCGTTACTACAACTACACGCAACTCCCGTCCGGTTGGAATTCCGGCTGGTACTACCAGTTCAACATAGGCGAGTGAGAAAGGCGCCGCTGCCCATCCACGGCTCGGCTCCGCCCGGGTCTCCGCTCGTCGAGGTCGTGACGCGGCCTGCCGCGCGGTGCCCAACCGGCACCCTGGCGAGTGCGAAAAGGTAGCCACGGGCGCGCAGCCAGGGGCCGTCGCCACGAGGCTGTGGCCGCCGGCGCGGGGAGGCCCGGCGTGGCCAGTCCCGTCGCCGACCGGCACGAGTCGTCCGCGTTCGGTGCGCACAGCGGTGGCGTCCAGGGTGACGGGGTCGGCGGTGCCCACGGCGGTGCCCACGGTGGTGGTCACGACGTTGTCGTCGTGCGCGGCCAGGGGCACGGGCCTGCCTGCTCCGCGCATGCGCTCACCGACGGTGTGATCGACGGCCAGCCGAGAGCAGATCGCCTTCGAGCAGGTAGGCGCGGCAGTCGCCCACCCAGGCGATGTCGAAGGCGAGTCTGTCGTGGGGTGATCGCGGTCGGGACACCGCCACGACCCTCACGGTGTCCCGGTCGCACGGGCAGCGGACGAGAGTGGTCGTCGGCGCCACCACACCGAACAGGCGCTGCCGCGTCGTGTACCGGGGGCGGTCCCGCGCCGATCCCGTACCCGCCGGAGGTGATCGTCGGTGAACCGCTGGACACGCCCGGCCCGTAATTCGTGTTGGAGGTGGTGGAGACGGTCCGGGGCTGCGCGATCACACCGGGCTGGTAGGTGTTGGCGCCGCTGCCCGCGCACGACAACAACTCGGCGTCCTGGCCGCGCGCGGCGGCCACGACCCACCCCTGCTGCCACCGGCACCGCGACGACGACGCCCGCAGCGGACCTCCGCACTCCGGACAGCAGTTTCCCGGCGCCATCCGCGATCATCGAACACCCCTCCGAGTGGGAACCGACGAATTACCCGTAGGCGGTCACGTGGCCAGGCGGTCGTGGACGCTCTCCGGTTCCTGAAGGGTGAGGTACATGACACCTTTGTGGGAAAGAACCAGCTCAACCAGGGCGTGGCGCACCGATACCGGCTGCGGCCTCTGCCGGACGTCGGTCAGGCCCTGGCCCTGTCCCGGCGCCCGGTGGAGACGACGGGTGGCGGTGGCGGTCCGCAGACCGGCGTGCACTACCGGTTGGT
>NZ_JBHWIE010000650.1:0-2286 GCF_042732085.1 Actinosynnema sp. NPDC059797 | reverse complement strand
CCGCAGGTCGGCGGGCAGGGCGTCCCGGGCCGCGCCGCGCACGTGGTGGTGGGCGGCGCGGGTCAGCGGCCCGTCGGGAGAGAAGCCGTCGGCGTCGCGGGCGGCGGGCGCCAGGTCCAGCAGGGCGGTGGAGGCCAGGGCCGAGTGGACGTCGATGCGGGAGAGGTAGACGCGCTTGCCGCCGGCGGCCTCGTCCAGCTCGGCGCGCGTGGGTGGCCGGCGCTCGGACCAGCGCGTCTCGTCCCAGCCGTGGCCCCACACCAGCGGTCCCGGCGCGGCGCGCACCGCGTCGAGCAGCTCGCGCGCCGACCGGCAGCCGGTCAGGTCCAGGCCGGTGAGCAGCAGGCCGGCGGAGGTGGCGTGCACGTGGGCGTCCACGAAAGCGGGTGCGACGAACGCGCCGCCCAGGTCGACGACCTCGGCGTCGGGGTGCAGGGCGCGGCCGACGGAATCCTGCCCCAGCCACACCACGGCGCCGTCGGTCACGGCCATCGCGGTGGCGTCGGGGTTGCTCGGGCTGTGGATGCGCCCGCCCACGAGAAGAGTAGTCACGCCTGCTGAGTCTGCCTGTGCTCGAACAGGCCGCGCACGGCAGGCTCGGTGCGCACCAGCTCCAGGGCGAACGCGGCGTGACCAGGCACGTAGCCGTTGCCGACGAGCATCTCCACGTCCGCCGCCAGGCCCTCGGCGCCCAGCGCGGCGGCCGGGAAGGAGGTGGCCATGGAGAAGAACACCACGGTGCCGCCGTCGGCGGTGGCCAGGATGGCGCCGTGCTCGCAGCCGGGCACGTCCACGCACACCACGGTCACCTCGACCGGCTCGCCCACCGCGGCGGCCACGGCCACCGGGTCGCGGGCGTCGGCGACGACCACCTCGTCGGCCAGCCCGGCGCCGCGCACCGCGGCGGCCTCGCGGTCGGTGGGCACCAGCGCGACCAGGCGCGCGGCCCCGGCGCGGCGGGCGGCGGCCAGCGACAGCGACCCCGACTTGCCGCCGCCGCCCAGCACCAGCACCGAGCGGGCGGCGCGGCGGCGCACCACCCGGTCGGTCAGGGCGGGCGCGCCGCACACGTCCAGCACCGACAGCGCCAGCTCGTCGGGCAGGTCGTCGGGCAGCACGGCGGCGATGGAGCGGCCGAACAGCACGGCGGTGCCCGCGCAGGGCACCTGCTCGTCCGCGCCGTCCCAGCGCGCCAGGCCGTCGGTGATGCGCAGCGGGGTGAGGGTGAGCGAGACCAGGGTGGCGATCCGCTGCCCGACGCGCAGGCCCAGCGGCGAGTCCGGGCCGACCTCGCGCACCACGCCCAGCAGCATGCCGCCCGACCCGGTCACCGGGTTCTGCACCTTGCCGCGCTCGGCGACGATGTCCAGCACCGCCCGCCGCACCCCGGCCACGCCGTGCGCCTCGCGCAGCTGCCGGTAGGAGGCGGCGTCGAGGTTGAGCCGCTCCACGTCGACCACGACCTCGTCCGGACCGCACACCGGGGTGGCGTCCAGCCGCCACGCCTGCTGCGGCAGCACGCCCGCCGGTTCCAGGACCCGGTGCAGACCAAACGGCGAAGTCATGGAAATCCTTCGGTTCAGGCCAGTAGGACCCGGATATCTTCACGTGAAGTGTCGATCTCGCGCAAGAGACCGCATCCGTAGGCTCGCGGGCATGGAACACGGCACGGACCGACCGGACCACCGGACGATGCGGGAGCGGATGCTCGCCGGCGACCTCTACGTCGCCGACGAGTCGCTGTGGCCCGACGCGCTGCGCGCCGACGAGTTCATGACCGCCTACAACGCCACCACGGCGGGCCAGGGCGCGCTGCGCCACCGGTTGCTGGCCGAGCACCTGGCCGAGGTCGGCGAGGACGTGGTGATCCGGCCGCCCTTCCGGGTGGACTACGGCTGGAACATCCGGGTCGGCGCGCGGACGTTCGCGAACTTCGGGCTGGTCGCCCTCGACGTCGCGCCCATCACCATCGGCGCGGACGTGCAGCTCGGGCCCAACGTGCAACTGCTGACCCCCACGCACCCGGTCGAGCCCGGCCCTCGCCGCGACAAGTGGGAGGCCGCGAAGCCGATCGCCATCGGCGACAACGTGTGGCTGGGCGGCGGGGCGATCGTGCTGCCCGGCGTGACGATCGGGGACAACACCGTGGTCGGCGCGGGCGCGGTGGTGACCCGGGACCTGCCCGCCGACGTCGTCGCGGTCGGCAACCCCGCGCGCGTGGTGCGCACCCTGGACACCTGACCGCCGGGGTGTGCCGGGGCACCTCGCGCGGAGGGCCCCGGCACC
>NZ_JBHWIE010000649.1:0-2292 GCF_042732085.1 Actinosynnema sp. NPDC059797 | reverse complement strand
AGCGCACGCAGCGGTACGCGCTCTGCCGCACCGCCGACCTCGACCGGTTCTCCGCGCTCGCCCAGCAGGCCGAGGCCACCGAGGACGCCACCGCCCTGCAGGACGAGGTCGCCGCCTACGTCGAGCTGTACGGCGAGCCGGTCGTGGTGGTGGACGCCCGCCGCGAGGCGGTGGCGCAGGCGGGCCTGCGCGCGGACGACCCGGCGCTCGCGCCGGTCCTGGACGCCGCGCTGCGCAACCAGCCGGTCCGGTCGGTGCCGACGGTGGTGCCGTGGTCGTCCGGGCACGTGGTGTTCGCCCGCCCGGTCGGCACGGGCACGCGGGTCGCGGGCGCGGTGGTGCTGCGGGCGTCGGTGGACCGGGCCGCGGCGGACGTGGCCGGCCGGTGGCTGTGGGTGCTGGGCGGCGCGCTGGCCGCGGGCCTGGGCTCGGTGCTGCTGGTGCTGGCCGTGACCCGGTGGCTGCTCAAGCCGCTGGCGGAGCTGGCGGTCGGGGTGCGCGCGGTGGCCGCGGGCGAGCGGCGGGCGCACGTGCCGGGCAGCAGCGGGCCGCCGGAGGTGCGCGAGCTGTCCGAGTCGTTCAACCGGATGTCCGACGCGGTCACCGAGGCCGCCGACCAGCAGCGGCGGCTGATCGCGGACGCCTCGCACCAGCTGCGCAACCCGATGGCGGCGCTGCGGTTGCGCATGGACACGCTGCGCGACCAGGTGCGGCCCGGCGGGCAGCGGGCCTACCTGGCGGGCGTGGCCGAGATCGAGCGGTTGGAGTCCCTGTTGGACGGTCTGCTCGCGCTCGCGTCGGCGGAGAGCGCGGCGACCGAGGTGGCGGCGGGCGGGCGCGAGCCCGGCCTGGCCGACCTGGGCGCGGTCGTGGTGGACCGCACCGGGTTCTGGCAGGTGCCGGTGCCCGCGCCGCCCGTGCCGCCGGTGCTGGTCCGCTGCCCCGAGTCGGCGTTGGCGCAGGTGCTGGACGTGCTGCTGGACAACGCGGTCAAGTACGGCGGCGCGGTCCGGGTCGGGCTGGGCGCGGACCGGTCGGCGGGCGTCGGCTGGGTCGAGGTGCGCGACGACGGGCCGGGGCTGACCGGGCCGGAGCTGGCGCTGGCCACCTCGCGGTTCTGGCGCGGCCGGTCCGACCGGCCGGGCACCGGCCTCGGCCTGGCGATCGCCGACCAGCTCGTGCGGGCGTGGCAGGGCACGCTGGCGCTGACCTCGGTGAACGGGTTGACCGCCCGCGTGGAGCTGCCCCTGGAGCCGCTGCTGTGACCGGGCCGACCGCGGAGCCGGCGGCCGTGAGGCGCCGGTCGTTCCTGCTGGGCCTCCCCCTGGCCGCCTGGCCCGCCGCCTGCACGGCCGGTGAGCCGGCCGGCGAGCTGGTCATCGCCGCCGGCGAGCGCGGCGGGTTCTACTTCGAGGTCGCCACCCTGCTCGCGGCCCGGTTGGGCGAGCTGCGCGCCCGGCCGCTGGAGACCGAGGGCAGCAGGCAGAACCTGGAGCTGCTGGGCGCGGGAGGCGCGCAGGTCGCGCTGGCGCTGGCGGACTCGGCGCACGCGGCCGACCCGGCGCTGGAGCTGCGCGCCCTGGGCCGCGTCTACGAGAACTACCTCCAGCTCGTGGTGCGGGCGGACGACCCGGCGCGGCGGGCCGCCGACCTGGCGGGGCGCACGGTGTCGCTGGGCGCGCGGGGCTCGGGCGCGGCGCTGTCCGGCGAGCGGATGCTGGCCGCGCTGGGCCTGCGCGACGTCCGGGTCGAGCACCACCGGCTGGAGGACGCGGCGGCGGCGCTGGCGGAGGGGCGGGTCGACGCCCTGCTGTGGTCCGGCGGCGTGCCGACGCCCAAGCTGGACGAGCTGCCCGGCATCCGCCTGCTGCCGCTGGGCGAGCTGGTGCCCGCGCTGCGCCGGGCGCACGGCTCGGTCTACGAGCAGGTCCCGGTGCCGGTGGGCGTCTACGGCGCCGACCGCGAGGTGCCCACGATCGGCGTGGCGAACCTGCTGGTGTGCCGGGCGGCGCTGCCGGAGGGGGTGGCCGGCGCGATCACCCGCACGCTGGTCGCCCGCGCCGCCGAGCTGGTGCCGGACCAGGCGCTGGGCACCCAGTACCTCGACGTGCGCAGCCTCATCGGGACCGCGCGGCTGCCGCTGCACCCCGGCGCCGCCGCCGCGTACCGCGACCTGCACGGGTGAGGGCGGCTGCCCGCTGTCGGCGACCCGCGCGGGTGAGCGGGGGTCGGGGGGGGGGGGGGGGGGCGCCCCCCCCCCCCCCCCCCCCCCAACGGGGGGGGGGGGGGCGC
>NZ_JBHWIE010000648.1:0-2299 GCF_042732085.1 Actinosynnema sp. NPDC059797 | reverse complement strand
CTACCGAGCCCGCCTGACCGAACTGCCCACAATCATCCGCATCATCACCAACCTCGAGCACTACCGCCTGAGCCGATGACTTCTGAATAACGCTCGTACCCCCAGCCCGCGCGAGTCGTACGCCCAGACCCGGCGAGTCATGCGCTCAACCCGCGCGAGTCATGCGTTCGCACCGCGCGAGTCATGCGTTCAGACCTGGCGAGTCATGCGCTCAGGCCGCGCGTGTCCTCCGTTCAAGCCGCGCGTGTCCTCCGTTCAAGCCGGGCGTGTCCTCCGTTCGGACCGGGCGTGTCGAACGTTCGGGCCGGGCGAGTCCCCCGTTCCGGTCCCCGAGTTCCACACCCCGCCCCCTCCCCGCCCGCGCCCGGCGGACCCCCTCGCCGCGCGCTTCCAGGGCGATCAGCGAAACTTGACCACATGAACGACGAGCCCGACGACCGGACCAGCTTCGCCGACCTCGGGTTGCGCCCCGAACTGCTCCGCGCCCTGAACGGCCTCGGCTACGAGGAGCCCACCCCCATCCAGCGCGAGGCCATCGGGCCGCTCACCGAAGGTCTCGACCTGCTCGGCCAAGCAGCCACCGGCACCGGCAAGACAGCCGCGTTCGCGCTGCCCGTCCTGGAGCGCATGGGTGACGGGGGTCGGACCGAGCGTGCCCCGTTCGCGCTGGTCCTGGTGCCGACGCGCGAGTTGGCGGTGCAGGTTTCCGAAGCCGTCCACCGGTACGGGCGCGAGTTGGGCGCGCGGGTGCTGCCGATCTACGGCGGTCAGCCGATCGGGCGACAGCTGCGGGTGCTGGAGCAGGGTGTCGACGTCGTGGTCGCGACGCCGGGCCGGGCCGTGGACCACCTCAACCGCGGCACGTTGAAGCTGGAGCACCTGAAGGTCGTCGTGCTGGACGAGGCCGACGAGATGCTCGACATGGGGTTCGCCGAGGACCTGGACTCGATCCTCTCCGAGGCCCCGGCCGACCGGCAGACCGTGCTGTTCTCCGCGACGATGCCGCCGCACATCGACCGGCTGGCCCGGCGGCACCTGAAGGACCCGGTCCGCATCACCATCGGCCGCGAGCAGACCGAGCCCGGCGAGGCCCCGCGGGTGCGGCAGAGCGCGTACGTCGTGCCGCGCGCCCACAAGCCGGCCGCGCTGGGCCGGGTGCTCGACGTGGAGGCGCCGACCGCCGCGATCGTGTTCTGCCGCACGCGCGACGAGGTCGACCAGCTCACCGAGACCCTCAACGGCCGCGGCTACCGCGCGGAATCGCTGCACGGCGGCATCAGCCAGGAGCAGCGCGACCGCGTCATGGCGCGCCTGCGCAACGGCACGGCGGACCTGCTGGTGGCCACCGACGTGGCGGCCCGCGGCCTGGACGTCGAGCAGCTGACCCACGTGGTCAACTACAACGTGCCGTCCGCGCCGGAGTCGTACGTGCACCGCATCGGCCGGGTCGGGCGCGCGGGGCGCGAGGGCGTGGCGATCACGCTCGCCGAGCCGCGCGAGCACGGGATGCTCAAGACGATCGAGCGGGTCACCAAGCAGCGCATCCAGGTCGAGAAGGTGCCCACCATCGCCGACCTGCGGGCGCGTCGGCTGGAGCTGACCCGCGCCGCGCTGCACGAGAGCCTGCTGGAGGACGACCTGGAGGGTTTCCGGGTCGTGGTGGAGACGCTGGCCGACGAGTTCGACGTGATGGAGGTGGCGCTGGCGGCGGTCAAGCTGGCGCACGAGGCCACCGGGGCGGCGGCGGACGAGGAGGAGATCCCCGAGTACGTGCCGCGGTCCGGTGACCGACGTGGCCGGGAGGCGGGCGGTGAGCGGCGGGAGCGCAAGCCGCGGCGGCCTTCGGCGGGCATGACGCGGCTGTTCGTGGGCGCCGGGCGCAGCTCGGGCATCCGGCCGCAGGACCTGGTGGGCGCGATCGCGGGCGAGGCGCGGCTCAACGGCCGCGACATCGGCGCGATCGAGATCGCCGACCGGTTCTCGCTGGTCGAGGTGCCGGAGGGGGCCGCGCAGCAGGTCATCGCGTCGCTGCGGGGCGCCACCATCAAGGGCCGCAAGGTGACCGTCCGCCGGGAGCGTGACGACCAGCGTTGACGGCCGACGTCAACCGGCACCGGGACCGGCACGGGCACCGGCACTGACACGGGCAGCCGGCGTGACAGCCGGTGCCGAGCGGTGCCGGCAGCCGGTGCCAAGCGGCGCTGGCCGCCGGGGTGTCGGTTGGCGTCGAGCGGCGCGGCGCGTAAGGGGGGGCGGTGGGCGGGCGCCCGGTGGCGGCCTGCGGTGGTTGCGGTAGGGG
>NZ_JBHWIE010000647.1:0-2302 GCF_042732085.1 Actinosynnema sp. NPDC059797 | reverse complement strand
CCATCGCGACCAGGTTCGACAAGACCGCCGTGTCCTACCGGGGCATGCTCGACCTGGCCACCCTGCTCATCTGGCTTTGAGGACAGCCCCTAGGCTTCGGGACCGTGCGCTTCGTCCTGGCCTCCCAGTCCCCCGCCCGCCTAGCCGTCCTCCGCGCCGCCGGCGTCGAGCCCGAGGTCCGGGTCTCCGGCGTGGACGAGGACGCCCTCGCGGCCTCGCTGACCGACCCCACCCCCGAGCAGCTCGTCACCGCCCTGGCCCTGGCCAAGGCCGAGGCCATCGCGGGCGCCTCCACCGGCGACGAGGTCGTCGTCGGCTGCGACTCCATGCTCCGCACCGCCGACGGCGAGGTGCACGGCAAGCCCGGCACCGCCGACGTGGCCCGCGAGCGGTGGAAGCGGATGGCGGGCACCACCGGCACCCTCCTCACCGGGCACGCCGTGCTCCTGGTGCGGGACGGCGAGGTCGTCGACCGGGCGGTCGACCACGAGGCCACCACCGTCCGGTTCGGCCGGCCCACCGACGACGAGCTGGAGGCATACCTCGCCACCGGCGAGCCGCTGCACGTCGCGGGCGCGTTCACGCTCGACGGCCTGGGCGGCTGGTTCGTGGACGGCATCGACGGCGACCCGTCCAGCGTGATCGGCATCAGCCTGCCGCTCACCCGCCGGCTGCTGCGCCGGGTGGGCGTCACCGTGTCGGACCTCTGGTAGCGGTTGGTAGCGGTTGTCACATTTTCCCTGATCCGGGAAGCTCCTCCCAGGTGCCTCGCGTTGGGGGAGCCGATGAACGAGTTGCTGACGCGTCGCCGTCACATCGACTTCGGTCGCCGGACGAACACGGGTTGTCGCCCCTGACACCCCGTCACCCGCCCCTGCGCACCCACCGGAGCAGTCGTGTCGTTCATCCGCACCTACACCAAACCCAAGGTCTTCGGCATCACCGTGCTCGCCGCGCTCGTCCTGGGCGCGCTCGCGGGCTACGTGGCCCAGGCCACCGACCAGGCGTGGCTCACCACCACCCTGGGCCACATCGGCGACGTGTTCACCAGCCTGCTGCAGTTCACCGTCATCCCGCTGGTGTTCACCGCGATCGTCGTCGGCATCACGAGCCTGCGCCGCCTGGGCACGAACCGCGCCGCGCGGCTCGGCGGGAAGACCCTGCTCTGGTTCGCCGTCACGTCCCTGATCTCGGTGCTCATCGGCCTCGCCATCGCGCTGGTCTTCAGGCCCGGCGCGGGCGTGCAGGTCCAGCCGTCGGAGTCCGCCGTGGAACGGCTCGCGGCCCGCGACCCCGGGTCGTGGAGCACGCTGCTGGAGACGCTGATCCCGAGCAACCTGTTCTCCGCCTTCACCGAGGGCGAGGTGCTCCAGGTCGTGTTCATCTCGGTGCTGGTCGGCTTCGCCGCCTACGCGCTCGGCGACCGGGCCGAGCCGTTCGTCAACCTCACCCGGTCGGTGTTCGACCTGATCCAGAAGGTCGTCGGCTGGATCGTGCTGCTCGCGCCGATCGGCGTGTTCGGCCTGATCGGCACCGCGTTCGCCACCTACGGCAACTCGTTCGTCCGCCCGCTGTTCTCGCTGATCGCAGCCGTGTACGGCGGGACGCTGCTGGTGCTGTTCGTGGTGTACCCGGTGCTGCTGCGGTTCGTCGGGCGGGTCAGCCCGGTGACGTTCTTCAGCAAGGCGTGGACGGCGATCCAGTTCGCCTTCGTGTCCCGCTCGTCGGGCGCCACGCTGCCGCTGAGCAGGCAGACCGCCGCCAACCTCGGCGTGGACTCGGACTACGCGTCGTTCGCCGTGCCGCTGGGCACCACGACGAAGATGGACGGTTGCGCCGCCGTGTACCCGGCGATCGCGACGGTGTTCATCGCGAACCTGTTCGGCGTCGAGCTGGGCGTCTGGCAGTACGTGGCGATCGTCGCGGTGGCCGTGTTCGGCGCCCTGGCGACCGCGGGCACCACGGGCTGGTTCACCATGCTGACGCTGACCCTGGGCGCGGTGAACATGCCGCCGGAGGTCATCGCCACCGGTGTCGCGGTCGTCTACGCCATCGACCCGATCCTGGACATGGTCCGCACCGCGACCAACGTCGCCGGCCAGATCACCGTCCCGGTCCTGGTGGCGCGCGGCGAGGGCCTGCTCGACGACGAGGTGCTCAACGCGCCCAGCGAGCCGCCGCTGCTCTCGACCCCCCGCACCGCCGTCCCGGCCTGACCCGCCCCCCCCCCCCCCCCCCCCCCCAAAGACCGCACACACCAAACCCAACAACACCGCGCGCGGTGACAAACGCACACCCCAAC
>NZ_JBHWIE010000646.1:0-2324 GCF_042732085.1 Actinosynnema sp. NPDC059797 | reverse complement strand
GGTGGTCCACCTGCTCACCACCCGCACCACCCCGTTCCGCGCCCAGTCCCGGGGCCCCCCCCGGGCCGCGCGCCCCGCCGCGGGCGGGGCGGGGCGCCGGGGGGGGCCCGGGGCGGGGGGGGGTGGGGGGTGGGGGGGGGTCCCCCCCCCACGACCAGGGTGCGCGGGCCGAGGTGGTCGGTGGGGTGCAGCGAGGTCGTGGTGCGCGGTGCGGCGCGGGTCCACGGGACGTCGAAGGGGCGGCCGTCCAGCGACTCGGGCCAGGAGTCGTCGCCGTCGGGGACCAGGGGCTCCCGGAACGGGACGTTGACGTGCACCGGGCCGCCCGCGCGGGCGGTGGCGACGGCGCGGCAGACCAGGGAGCGCCACAGGCCGTTCTGGCCGTTTCTTCGCTCGGCCACCGGGAGTTGGAGGGTGTCCAGGCCGAACGCCCGCTGCTGGTCGACGGTCTGGCTGGCGCCCGTGCGGTACAGCTCGACCGGGCGGTCGGCGGTGAGGGCGATCAGCGGGACGCCCGCGTACCTGGCCTCCAGCACGGCGGGGTGGAGGTTGGCGACGGCGGTGCCGGAGGTGCAGGTCACGGCGGCCGGGTGGCCGCTGCCCCTGGCCAGGCCGAGGGCGAGGAAGCCCGCCGTGCGCTCGTCGACGCGGACGTGGAGCGTGAGCCTGCCCCGCGCCGCCGCCTCGTGCAGGGCGAACGAGAGGGGGGCGTTGCGCGATCCAGGGCTCAGCACGACGTGCCGGACGTCGTTGCGGATCAGCTCGTCGACGAGCACCCTGGCCTGCGCGGTGGACGGGTTCACCTGGCCATTGTCACCCAGTACACGATTGGGCGACTCACCTTGCTGAATCGAACACCTGTTCGAACAATGGGATCATGACCGCTCACCAGGACTTCAACCGCCGACACCCCCGTCGCCGAGTGACCGCGTTCTCAGTTCCCGCCCTCGCGCCGACCTGCATTAGCGCCGCCATTCCGGCCTCCGCCCCGACTCTCGTTCCGGCTTCCACCCCGCTCCCCGCTCCGGCCTTCACTCGGGCTCGGCGGCCGACCTCCGCCCAACCCCGGCCCCCGGCTCCCGTTCCAGCCCGGCTCCCGGCTCCCGTTCCAGCCCGGCCCACAGCCCTCGCACCGCACCGGCCGGCGGCTCACAGCCCGCCCCGCCCTCCGCCTCCCCGGCACGTCCCGGCCGGTCTGCGGGCATCCGGCCTGCGGGCATATTGTCGCCCGCGTGGCAGATCAGGACGTCTCCGAGCTGTTCGACCCGACCCGCTGGAAGCGCGTGGAGGGCTTCGACTTCACCGACATCACCTACCACCGCGCGGTGGACCAGGGCACGGTGCGCATCGCGTTCAACCGGCCGGAGGTGCGCAACGCGTTCCGCCCCCACACGGTCGACGAGCTGTACCGCGCGCTGGACCACGCGCGCATGAGCTCGGACGTCGGCTGCGTGCTGCTGACCGGCAACGGACCGTCCCCCCGTGACGGCGGGTGGGCGTTCTGCTCGGGCGGCGACCAGCGCATCCGCGGCCGCAGCGGCTACCAGTACGCCTCGGGTGAGACGGCGGACACCATCGACCCGGCCAGGGCGGGCAGGCTCCACATCCTGGAGTGCCAGCGCCTGATCCGCTTCATGCCGAAGGTGGTCATCGCGGTGGTCCCGGGCTGGGCCGCGGGTGGCGGGCACAGCCTGCACGTGGTGTGCGACCTCACCCTGGCCAGCGCCGAGCACGCCCGCTTCAAGCAGACGGACGCGGACGTCGGCAGCTTCGACGGCGGCTACGGCTCGGCCTACCTGGCGCGACAGGTGGGGCAGAAGTTCGCCCGGGAGATCTTCTTCCTGGGCCGCGCCTACACCGCCGAGGACATGCACAAGATGGGCGCGGTCAACGCCGTGGTGCCGCACGCGGAGCTGGAGTCGACCGCCCTGGAGTGGGCGAAGGAGATCAACGGCAAGTCACCCACGGCCCAGCGAATGCTGAAGTACGCCTTCAACCTCATCGACGACGGCCTGGTAGGCCAGCAGCTCTTCGCCGGCGAGACCACGCGCCTGGCCTACATGACCGACGAGGCGGTAGAGGGCCGGGACGCGTTCCTGGAGAAGCGCGACCCGGACTGGTCCGCCTTCCCCTACTACTACTGACCGCCGCCCCCACCACGATGATCACCATCGAGGCCCTGAGGGCAGCCCTGGCCGGCGCCATCCCGGGCAGCGCCACACCACCCGACACCACACCACCCGACACCACACCACCGGGCACCAGACCAGCAGAGGCGACCACCTCCGCCCAGCCGGCCACCACCAACCCACTCACCACCAACC
>NZ_JBHWIE010000645.1:0-2327 GCF_042732085.1 Actinosynnema sp. NPDC059797 | reverse complement strand
ACACCCGCCGGTGTGGGCAGTCCGGTTTCCGGCCACCGCGGAGCGCTGTGGCCGGCGGGGAAACCCGCTCCCGCGCTCGGCGGTTCGGTCGACGGCGCCCGGTGGCCCCGGTCGGTCGACCCCGGATCGGGGCGCCTACCGGTTCCGGGGCGTGACGCGGACACCCGCGGTGGCGAGGATGGCTGCGGGGAGGTGGTCGTTGTCGGGTGACGACGCGCCCGCCATCGCGCGGTCGGCCGCGGCGCCGAAGGCTTCCGGGGGGACCACCAGCAGGTCGATCCGCCGTTGGTCGTCACCGGTGAGGTGCACGGTGTCGGTGTCCAGCGCGGCGAACCCCTCCAGCGCCACGACGCGACCGCCCAGTTCGAGCCGGTTCGGGGAGGAACCCCAGAAGGTCGAGGCGTACACCACGCGGTTGACGGCGCCGATCCGATCGGCCACCGCGTCGAGCAGGCCGGGCAGTTCGACCGGCAGTTCGCGCGAACTCGGCCACCAGGCGCCGTCGACGTGCCCCCGGTGCGGCGCCACCGGCTTGAGGCGCAGGCGCAGCGCAGCGCGCGACAGGTCGGTCGACCGCGTCGCGGACGCGGTCGTGGCGGGGTGGTGCGGTTCCGACGTCACGTCGGTGCTCCGATCTCCGGCTCGCGGCCGGTGTGCGGTGGGGGTCGAGCTGTCCGATGTGGACGGATTTGCGCCCGTGGGGGGCGAGTTCCGCACCCGGTGGCGATCGAGTTCGCGGCGGCCCGTCGTGCCCGCGGCGGGGCGAACCGGTGGGACGGGGTGTTCGCGGGGACGTGGGTGCTCCGCCGGAGGTGACCGGCTCTCGTCGTGCGCCCAAGGCGGCGACGGTTCGACCACCAGCGCTCGACATGCCCTCGGTCACCTCAGGCTACACCGGTGAACGGCCGTGCACCGGTCCCCGGTGTCACCGGTCGGTGCTCGTGCTACAGCCGGGGGAGCCGGCGCACCAACGCGGTGAGCACCGCGTGATCACCAGGCCCGACGCGGGCGGGAATCGCTCCAGCGCGGCACGACGACCTCGCGCTTGGGTATCCTCGACCCCGCACCGTTCGCCGTTGACGACCAGCCGCGCGGGACCGACGAGCCGGATGAGGATCGGACACCGCGGTCGCAACGTCATGCCCGATGATCATGTCCTGGTAGTGGTGGTGCGCGATCGCCGCAGGTCGGCGACCCGACATGAGGAGGCAGGCAGGTGGAGCGGCTCCCGGGTCCTCGACGGCCTTCACCCGACCCCGACGTGTACGGGGAGGCGGAGGTGCGGGAGTTCCTCGACCCGTGGCACCCCCGGGCCAGCGTCGAGTCCGGCAGTGCCGGGCAGGTGGTCGTCGACCCCGAACGGGTGTTGGACAACATCACCCTGGCCCTGCACCGGCTCGACGTCGACATCGACTCGCCGCCGGCGTTCGAGCCCGACACGGTGACGGTGAACGAGCTGTCGGTCATGCTCGACGACCCCCACCGGGCGGCGGCGCTGGTGGCGCGCCTGGTCAACGTCGCCGTGCAGCTCATGGCGGCCCGCTACCCCGAGGTGCTCGTCCGGTTCCCGCTGCCCGACAGCTACGACCTGCGCGACGTCGACCGGCTGGCCATCGGCGACCGTGCGCACGACCTCGGCCGCAGCATCTTCAACCAGCGACTGGGCGCCGAGGTGGACCTGCACCCCGACGACCTCGTCGAGCTGCTGCGCCCGCTGGACCCCGGTGAGCAGGTCCACCTCCTGGTCGCCCTGTGCCGCATGTACCGCCACAAGCTCCTGGCCCTCAAACACCACACCGGCACCAGCTGACGCCACCGCGGCGTCCTGGTGAGCACGGCGCCGCTCACGCCCGACCGCGCCGCGCGACCCGAGCCTTGCCGCATCGTCGGAACACGATCGTGCCACCTTGCGCGCGGGTGTCCCGGTCCGGGTCACCGCCTGCTCGTCGCACCGTGTTTCGGCAACCACCGGATCGGGCACCCACCGGGTACAGCAGCCGCCTCGGACCCCGGCGATGTCGGAGACGGGGTCGCTCGTCCCCATCCCTCATGGCGCCTTTCCACCCCGCTCCCGCGATGGCCCGGTCGAGCGGGTGCTCCCGGCGTTCCTGCCCCACGGCGTGGAGCCACCCCCCCGCCGAACCTTCCCGCCAAGGAGGACGCCCCCACCGAGCGCCAGGTCGAGGAGACCGCCATGACCAACCCCGCCACCACGTCGAAGCCACTCACCCGGAACGCGAACGCCGAGGTCGTCTCCCGCGAGGCGGGCACGTCGGCACCGACGCGGGGGACGACCACCGTCGCCGACACCGTGCTCCGGAAGGTCG
>NZ_JBHWIE010000644.1:0-2328 GCF_042732085.1 Actinosynnema sp. NPDC059797 | reverse complement strand
GGGGGCGGCGGCCCCCACCCCCCCCCCCCGGGGGGCGGCGGGGGGGGGCCGGGGGGGGGGGGCGGGGGGCCCCGCGCGGCCCCCCCCCCGCCGATCCGGCTCCGCGCCACTCCGGTTCCGAACCCGGTGGAGGGCGGCACCTGGTACTACGGTGGTGGCGGCCGAACGCGGGAGGCGACGAGTGACCAGCTGGACCGACGTGATCAACTACGTCCGCACGCGCTACGAGGTGCTGGAGGAGACGGACGACTGGCTGCGCTTCCGGCTCGACACGAACGGCGACCGCACCCAGCAGGTCTCGGTGCACCACGTGCCCGACGAGGGCGGCAAGGCGTGGCTGGAGATCTCCTCGGCGGTCGGCCGGGCCGACGAGGTCGACCCGCGGCGGCTGCTGGAACTGGCCGGCGCCTCCCTGGTCGGCGGCGCGGCCGTGGTGGACGGCGGCGCGCTGCTCAAGCACCCCGTGCCGCTGGAGGACCTGAGCGTCCGGGAGGAGTTCGAGCGGCCGCTCACGATGTTGGTCGCGAACGCGGACGCGTTCGAGCACGCGCTGACCGAGGCCGACCACTTCTGACCCCGGGCCGGCGGCCGGGCACGACCGCCGGGGTGGTCCGGGCTACGTCGCGGGTCCGGTGGGCGGGTCGTCCTCGGGACCGAGCGCGTCGAGTTGCCGCCGCACCCGCTGGGCGTCCGCCACCCGCCCCTGCTCCCGGTACAGCTCCAGCGCCTCCCGCCACGCTGCGCGGGCTCGGTCGTGTTGACCGAGGGCGACGTGGGGGTGACCGAGGCCGTCGAGGGTGTGGGCGACCTGGGTGGCGTTGCCGAGGTCGCGCAGCAGGGCGAGGGCTTCCCGGTAGTGGCGGGTGGCCCGGTGGTGGCGGCCGGTGCGGTGGTCGACGTACCCGAGGCTGTCCAGGGTGGACGCCTCGCCCTCGGGGTTGCCGTGGCGTCGGTGCAGCACGAGGGCGGCCTCGCAGTGGTGGCGGGCGGTGTCGTGGTCGCCCAGGCGGGCCGTGTGCCAGCCCGCCACGTTGAGCGCTTCGGCTTCCTGCACCGGCCGGCCGAGGTCGCGGTAGAAGGCCAGGGCGCGGAGGACGTGCTCCAGGGCCTTCCGGTCGTCCCCCCTCAGGTCCCAGAGCCACGAGAGCGCGTAGTGGGTGTCGGCCTGCTGGCCGATGTCGCAGTGGTGCTCGGCCAGGGTGAGGGCTCGGTCTAGGTGCGCCACGGCCTCGTCGTGGTGCCCCAGCCCGAGGTGGGCCCGACCCAGGAACCGGTGGGTGAGGATGCGGGTGGTCGGGTCGGGCAGGTGCGCGGCGGCGTCGGCGGCGGCCCGCCACGCGGCCAACTCGTCGTGGCGGAGGCTTCGCCACCAGTGGAAGGTGCTGAGGGTCCAAGCCGTCCTCCACGCGGTCCGGTGGCGGTGATGGGCGGCGGCGGCGCGTTGGGTGGCGAGCAGGTGGGGGTGGTGGGCGTCCAGCCAGACCTGCGCGGCGAGGGGGTCGCCCAACGCGTGGGGGCGCGCACCGGGGACGGGCGGCTCGAACGGGATCGGTGTGCGATGGGGGTCCAGGAGGCGGTCGGCGGTGCGCGCGGTGTGCAGGTAGAAGTCGAGCACGCGCTCCAGCGCGGCTCGCCGCACCGGGTCGGGCAGGTCGTGGGCGGTGGAGGTGGCGTAGGCGCGCACGACGTCGTGCATGGCGTAGCGGCCACCAGCGTTGCGGTCGAGCAGGGAGGCGTCGGTCAGCGCGCGGAGTTCCGCGCGCGCCTCCCGTTCCGGCAGGCCGGTCAGGCCGGCGGCGGCGGGCAGGTCGATGTCCGGGCCGGGGGCGATGCCCAGCAGGGCGAACGCGGTGCGCTGCCGGTCGGTGAGGTGGCGCAGTGACCAGGACAGCACGGCGGGCAGGCCGGCGGTGGGGTCGTCGGCGTCGAGGGCGTCCAGGCCGAACTCGCGCAGCTCGGTGACCACCTCGGACAGCGGCAGGTCGGGCCGGCCGCGAGCGGCGGCCAGGCCCAGGGCGAGCGGGAAACCCCCGCACAGCGCGATCAGCTCGGCGGTCGCCCGGTCGTCGGCGACGGGACCCGGGCCGAGGGCGGTGGTGAGCAGGGCGCGGGACTCGGCGTCGGTGAGCACCCCGAGGGGCAGCGGGTGGGTGCCGTGCCGGGCGGTCAGGCCGCGCAACCGGTGGCGGCTGGTGACCAGCGCGGCGCACGACGGGCCGCCGGGCAGCAGCGGCACGACCTGCTCGGTGGTGGCGGCGTTGTCCAGCACGACCAGCACCCGTCGGTCGGCGACCAGGCTGCGGTACAGCGCGGCCCGCGCCTCGAGGT
>NZ_JBHWIE010000643.1:0-2330 GCF_042732085.1 Actinosynnema sp. NPDC059797 | reverse complement strand
CGACCGTGGCGTTCGAGGTGGCGCGCCGGCTGGAGGAGCGCGGCGCCGCGCCGGTCCGGCTGTTCGCGTCGGCCCGGCGCGGCCCCACCACCCACCGCGGCGAGCGACTGCACCTGCGGGGCGACCGCGTGCTGATGGACGAGCTGAGGGCGTTGGGCGGCACGGACCTGCGGGCCATGGACGACGAGATCCTGGCGATGGTGCTGCCCGCCCTGCGGGCGGACTACAAGGCCGTGGAGACCTACGAGCACGTGCCCGGCCCGCCGCTGCGGGCGCCGATCACCGCGCTGATCGGCGACGGCGACCCGAAGGTGTCCGAGGACGAGGCCCGGACCTGGGCGGAGCACACCTCGGGCGGCTTCGAGCTGGAGGTCTTCCGCGGCGGCCACTTCTACCTGACCGATCACGCGGAGGCGGTCAACGCGCTGATCGCCGACCGCCTCCGACGGGCCCGCTGACCGTCAGTCGAGGTGCGCGAGGCCGATGGCGCACAGGTGGGACACCCACCGGCCCAGGTCCTCGCGCACCGCGTGCGGGTCGGTGTTCCACCTCCGCGCCAGCGCCGTGGACGCCTCGTCCACGCGGCCGTCGTGCCGGCGCAGCGCGATCCACATCCCGGTGTGCTCGGCCTCGAAGAGGAACGAGGTGCCCGTGCGGGACACGGTGAGCAGTAACCTGCCCTCCGCGTCGACCTCCGCGCTCACCGGGTGTTCGAGTCGAACGCGCACCCGCTCCCCCTGAACGGCTCGACGAGGCGGTCGCACCACGCGGCGATCGGCTCGGACGAGCGCACGGCGCACAGCACACCGCCCCCGGCCGCGGTGAACTCCCTCAGCACCGCGCGCACCACCCCGAGCGCCCACGCGTCGACCCCGGTGAACGGGTCGTCCAGCACCAGCAGCCGGCGCTCGCCCAGCAGCGCGGTCGCCAGCCGCAGCAGCAGGCGCTGCCCGGCGGTGCACCGGTACGCGGGCAGGTCGGCCGCGTCGGTCAGCTCGCACACCGACAGCAGCAGCGTGGACCGGCGCTCCGCGGCCACGCGCGACAGGCCGTGCGCCATCCCCGCGCACACCAGCACGTCGTGGCACGAGCGCCGGTCGACCACCGGCTCGTCCTCGGGGACCAGCGCGACCGCCGACCGCACCAGCCCGGGGCCGTCCCAGAGGTCCTCGCCGAACAGCCACATGACGCCGTCGTCGGGGGGCAGCAGGCCGGCCGCGATCGAGGTCAGCGTCGTCTTGCCCGCACCCGGGCCGCCGACCACCCCGACCAGCGCGCCGCCGCGCACCTCCAGGTCGACGCGGTCGAGCACGACCTCGTCCCCGAACTGCTTGCGGACGCCGTCCAGCCGGAGCAGCGGAGTCCCGGTGCTCCCGGCACCCGGGAGCACCCGCTCCTCCGAAACCCTTGCACGCATGAACTCCTCCTATGAGCTGACCTCAACGCTAAGAGAGGGCACCCGCGGAGGGCATGGCGCTAACGCCCCAATCGAGGTGGACCTACACCAACCCCCGATCGGGAAAGCCGGGAGGAGGAAAGTGACGAAGGGTCACAAGGCAGGGGTGCGGAACCGCCCGGAACCGGCCCGCGAAGATCGGGAATCCCGCCCCGTGCACACGCGGCGACCCGCACAAATCTCCGACGCGTGGAATATCCGGGACCGATACGTCCACCCGGTGTCCGCCTTGCCCTGTTCGGGTGGATAACGGCCCCCGGCGGCAGCCGGGATAAAAGGCCCGGTATCCTGCCCCAACGTCTCCAATAATGTGACCTTCGCCACTGACGCCTGTCGCGGCGGCGGAAGACCCCCGAACCGGCCCGTCCGTCACGCCGAGGCGGTGCCCCGCACGTCGGCCGTCAGCTCCAGCACCACCGCCGCCTTGTCCGGCCCCAGGAAGCGCAGCCCCATGAAGTTGTCGCCGGCGTTGAAGCCGGGCAGCGCCCAGATCTCCTCGTAAGGGATGTCTGTGGGCCAGAACGCGTGCAGGCTGTAGACGTTGCTCCACAGGCACCGGCCGGGGTCGGGCCGCCACAGGTGCCGGGAGAACTCCGGGTTGCGCAGGCCGTGGCCGACCTCGCCGATCGCCAGCACGCGCTTGCGGCCGGTCAGCAGCACGACGTCACCGGTGGCGAGCGTGTCCATCCGCCGGTCGTGCTTGGCCGTGGCGCCCCAGAACCGCGCGCGGCCCGACGGGTGCAGGTCGGTCAGCCGGGCCAGGTCCTCCGGGTCGAGCAGCCCGGCGCGGTCAGGCCCCCGGAACGGCACGGCGCGGTCCAGGGTCTCCGTCCAGTACCGGCGCACCCAGGGCTTGCCGTAAGAGGGCCTGTCT
>NZ_JBHWIE010000642.1:0-2349 GCF_042732085.1 Actinosynnema sp. NPDC059797 | reverse complement strand
TTTTCCAACCCCACCCCGCAACCCGATTTGTATTAAGGTCTGGTGGGCTGGTTTTTTTTTATCAGACCCCGCGACCCGGGGGCCGCCCCCCGCCCATGGGGCGCGGGGCGCAACCCGTTGCGCGCCAAGCGACCCCGGGTTGCGCCGCTTCGCCGCGCGCCCGGGATCGCCGCGCACCCTGAACGCTTGGCCCCTCGCGGGCGCCGCACCTAGCCTCCTCGGCACGAGGTCGGGGAGCGGCGGTGAGGCAGCCCCCTCGACCGGACGGACCCCGCCCCTCCCGAAAGACCCCCTGCGGCGGGCGTTCCCCGATGGCAGGAGGAGCTGTGGCGCAACCCCTGGTGAACGCGGTGTCCCCCGACGAGGCCGTGGCCGCGGTGCGGAAGTACTACGAGCTGGTCGACTCCGGCGACGTGGCCGGCCTGCTGGACCTGTTCGCCCCCGACGCGGAGTACCGGCGACCCGGCTACCCGCCGCTGGTCGGCCGGGAGCAGCTGGCGCGCTTCTACGGCGAGGACCGGGTGATCCGCGAGGGCAGGCACTCCGTCACGACCGTCGTGGCCTCGGGCGCCGAGGTCGCGGTGACCGGCCGGTTCACCGGTGCGCTCAAGGACGGCAGCGAGGTGGACCTCCAGTTCGCCGACTTCTTCACCGTCGGGGCCGACGGGCGGTTCGCCGACCGGCAGACCTTCTTCTACGCCCCCCTGGTCTGATGGGGGCGCGGACCCCCGGCCACCTCGACCGGCTGGAGGCGGAGAGCGTCCACGTCATCCGCGAGGCCGTCGCCGAGTCCGAGCGGCCGGTGCTGCTCTACTCCATCGGCAAGGACAGCTCGGTGCTGCTGCACCTGGCCATGCTCGCCTTCCACCCGGCCAAGCCGCCCTTCCCGCTGCTGCACGTGGACACCACGTGGAAGTTCCGCGAGATGATCGGGTTCCGCGACCGCACCGCGCGCGAACTCGGCCTGGACCTGGTCGTGCACCGCAACCCCGAGTGCGTGCGCCTGGGCATCAACCCGTTCACCCACGGCAGCGCGCTGCACACCACCCTGTGGAAGACCGAGGGCCTCAAGCAGGCCCTGGACGAGCACCGCTTCGACCTCGCCTTCGGCGGCGCCCGCCGCGACGAGGAGCGCTCGCGCGCCAAGGAACGCGTGTTCTCGCTGCGCTCGCCCGGCCACCACTGGGACCCCAGGCGGCAGCGCCCCGAGCTGTGGCGGCTCTACAACGCCCGCAAGCGGCCGGGCGAGACGGTGCGCGTGTTCCCCCTGTCGAACTGGACGGAGCTGGACGTCTGGCTCTACATCCGGTCGCGCGGCATCCCCGTGGTGCCGCTGTACTTCGCCGCACCGCGCCCCGTCGTGCGGCGCGACGGCGCCCTGATCGCGGTGGACGACGACCGGATGCCGCTGGAGCCCGGCGAGGTGCCGCGACGGCTGTCGGTGCGGTTCCGCACCCTCGGCTGCTACCCGCTGACCGGCGCGGTCGAGAGCACCGCGGCCACGCTGCCCGAGGTGATCCGGGAGCTGCTCGCGACCCCGGTGTCCGAGCGGCAGGGGCGCGTCATCGACCGCGACGCCTCGGCGTCGATGGAGCGCAAGAAGCAGGAGGGCTACTTCTGATGGTCGACGTCCCCGCGGACCGGCTCGACGAGCACCTGGCCGCCCACGAGCGCAAGGACCTGCTGCGCTTCCTCACCTGCGGCAGCGTGGACGACGGCAAGAGCACGCTGCTGGGCAGGCTGCTCCACGACGCCGGGCTGGTCCTGGCCGACCAGCTCGCGGCGGTGCGCTCGGGCCCGGCGGGCGAACCGGACCTGGCGCTGCTCGTCGACGGCCTCCAGGCCGAGCGGGAGCAGGGCATCACCATCGACGTCGCCCACCGCTACTTCACCACCGACCGGCGCAAGTTCATCGTCGCCGACACCCCCGGCCACGAGCAGTACACCCGCAACATGGTCACCGGCGCCTCGACGGCGGACCTCGCCGTCGTCCTGGTCGACGCCCGCAAGGGCGTGGTGCGCCAGACCCGCAGGCACAGCTGCGTGGTGGCCCTGCTCGGCATCCGGCGGGTCGTGCTCGCGGTCAACAAGCTCGACCTGTGCGGCTGGGACGAGCAGGTGTTCGCCGAGGTCGAGCGGGACTACCGCGCGTTCGCCCGGGAAGTCGGCGTCGACCACGTGACCTGCGTGCCCGTCTCCGCCCTGCACGGCGACAACGTGGTGACGCCCAGCGCCAACACGCCCTGGTACGGCGGCCCGACGCTGCTGCGACACCTCGAGGAGACGCCGGTGGACGGCGGCGACACCGGCCCGTTCCGGCTGGCCGTCCAGCACGTGGCCCGGCCGGAC
>NZ_JBHWIE010000641.1:1541-2359 GCF_042732085.1 Actinosynnema sp. NPDC059797 | reverse complement strand
AGTCCGCAGAGGACCACCAGCCGCCCCGCCGCCCGGTGCCACCCGGGTCGCCGGGCCCGGAACCCGGGTGCGAACTGGAAGGCGCCCAGCACGGCGTACGCGCTGACGGTGACGATGTGCGCCACCAGGGGGCCGGGCGCGATGGAGTGGTGCTGCCCGCCGTCCGGCGCGAGCCGCGCGCCGGCGCCCAGCTCGACCAGGCGGAAGGCGCCCGCCAGGACCGGGACGAGGCTGAGCGCGATCAGCCCGGCCGGCACTCGCCACCCCGCGGCGCGCCTCGGCGTTGTCGTCGTCATGCGCAGATCGTGGCCGGTGGGGCGGTGCCGGCTCATCGGACATCAGGCCGCAATCCGACCGTCCGGAAGTCCGGGGCCCGGGTCGTACTTCCGGCTAGCGGCGGTCGCCGTCGCGCCGGACCCGGCCGGTCTCGTGCGCCCAGATGGCGACCTCCACGCGGTTCCGCGCGCCGAGCTTGTTCATCAGGCTCGTGAGGTGGGTCTTGACGGTGCTGAGCGTGATGTGGAGCCGCTGGGCGACCTCGGCGTTGGTGCACCCGGACGCCACCGCGGCGAGGACCTGCTCCTCCCGCTCGGTGAGCGGCTCGACGGGCTGCGCCGGCGTCGCGGGCGGCCCGGAGCCCGCGAACGCGGCGAGCAGCCGGGCGGTGACGCTGGGGGCGATCAGCGCCTCGCCGTTCGCGGCGGCGTGGACGGCCTGGGCCAGCAGGGCGGGGCCCGCGTCCTTGAGCAGGAACCCCTTGGCCCCCGCGCGCAGCGCCGCGTAGACGTACTCGTCGAGGTCGAAGGTGGTGATCACGA
>NZ_JBHWIE010000641.1:0-1531 GCF_042732085.1 Actinosynnema sp. NPDC059797 | reverse complement strand
TCACGACGATCGCCAGGGGGTCGGCGACGCCGGGCCCGGCGAGCGCGCGGGTGGCCTCGATGCCGTCGACCACGGGCATCCGGATGTCGAACAGGCACACGTCGGGGCGCAGCCGCCGGGCCAGCTCGACCGCGTGCCCGCCGTCGGCCGCCGCGCCGACCACCTCGATGCCCGGCTGGGCGTCGAGGATCATGGTGAGGCCGGTGCGGATGATCTCCTGGTCGTCGGCGACGACCACGCTGACGCTCATGCGGCGCCCCCGGTGCGCGGCAGCACGGCGGCCACGGTCCAGCCGCGGTCCGGGTTCGGGCCCGCCTCGCAGGCGCCGCCGAGCAGGCCGGCGCGTTCGGCCATGCCGACCAGCCCGTGACCCCGCGCCGCGGCCGGGCGGGTGGAGCGCTCGCCGTCGTCGGTCACCCACAGGCGCACCGCCCGGTCGTCCACGACCACCCGCACCCCGATCCTGGAGGCGTGCCGGGCGTGCCGCCGGGCGTTGGTGACCGACTCCTGGGCGAGCCGGTAGGCCGCGGTCCCGACCGACGGGGGCACGTCCTCGACGTCGCCGACGACCTCCACCTCGACGGTGGGGCCGAACGGCGAGCGGCCCGCGAGGCGGTCGATGTCGGCGACACCCGGGCTCGGCGCCAGGTCGGCCGGCTCGTCCCGCCGCAGCGCCCGGACCATGGTGCGCATCTCGGCCAGCGCCCGCGACGCCTCGGACTCGATCACGCGCAGCGCGTCGGCCGCGGCCTCCGGGTGCGAGGCCGCCGTGGCGAGGCCGGCCTGGGCGCGGATGGCCATCGCCGAGACGTGGTGCGCGACGGTGTCGTGCAGGTCGCGGGCCAGCCGCTCCCGCTCCAGCAGCTTGACCTGGTCGAGTTCGCGCACCCGCGCGCGGACCCGGAACCTCAGCGCCGCGCCGAGGGTGGCGGCCGTCGACAGGACGACCACGCCGGCGAGCGCGTCGCCGGGGGCGGTGGTGCCCAGCGCGACCGAGGAGCCGAGCTTGGCCAGCACGACCAGCGAGCCGAGCACGGCCTCGCGCCCGGACCCCCAGCGGAACAGCGAGAACGGGAACAGCAGCAGGTAGACCATGGTGTCCAGCTCGGGCTCGTGGCCGAGCACCACCGGGACCACCGCGCCCACGCCGAAGACGACCACGACCACCGGCAGCGGCCTGGTCCGCCGCCACCGCAACGCGGGCAGCAGCCCCACGGCGACCACGACCGAGGCGACCGGCGACCGGAGGTCCTCCCTCAGCAGCCCTTCCAGCACCGCGACCACCGCGAGCACGCCCACCAGCGCCCAGTCCCGCCGGGCGTGCGACGGCGGGCGCGGTGGGCGCGGCTCGTCCCACACGGACCGGAGGAACTCGTGCACCGGCTCATGGTAGGCGAGCCCGCGCCGCGGCGGACCGGCCCGGAGCACGGGCGGCGGCGGCACCGCACGGCGATCGGCGCGGCTCCCGGCCGGGGGGCGCGCCGGTCACCGGGAGGCGAGCGCCACGAGGCGGTCGAACGTGGCTTCCAGC
>NZ_JBHWIE010000640.1:0-2372 GCF_042732085.1 Actinosynnema sp. NPDC059797 | reverse complement strand
GGGTCGTCCGCGGCCGGTCGGCTCGGCTCAGCACAGGCAGAGCTGGTAGTTCGCCTGGTACGTGGTGGCCGTCGCGGGCGCGGTGATGTTGTGCGTCTGCGCGCCGCCGTCGGACCAGCTCGAGTACCGGTACCGGAGGAACAGCGGGCCGGACTGGGGGCTCGGCGCGCTGATCGAGTTGTTCGACCCGACGATGACCGTGCGGGTGAACGGCGTGGTCTGCGCCGTGCCGCCCACGCTGAGCTGCAACCCGCCGGGGTTGGTGGTGAACGTCAGGTTCACCGTCCGGGGGTCGAGCCGGGTGGTGGTCGTCGTCGACCGGCCGGACGAGTCCGTGGCGGTCAGGCTCAGCTCCAGGTAGGACGGGTACTCGTGGTCGGGCGCGATGAACGACCCCGAGGCCGTGCCCGACCAGTTCTGCACCACGTGCTCGTGGCACGAGCCGCTGGTCGCGCAGTGCTGGATGCTCAGCCGCCAGCTCAGCGCGGACGCGGGCAGCGCGCCGTCCTGCGGGTCGGTGGCGTGCCCGGAGAAGGGCACGTCCTGCCCGACCACCCAGTTCAGCGGCGCGGTCGGGGTGTCGATCACCGGTGTCGGGTCCTGGGACGCGGGCGCGCCGACGGTGACCGCGACGGTGTCGGTGCCGAACGCGCCGGCCTGGTCGGTCACCCGCAGCCCGACGTTGACCGCGGCCTGCGCGGTGTAGGTGCGGGTCGGCGTGGCGGAGGTGGAGTCGTCGTACTGGCCGTCGCCGTCGAGGTCCCAGGCGTAGGAGAGCGTGTCGCCGGGATCGGGGTCGGTGGAGCCGGTGCCGTCGAACTGCACGGTCAGCGGGGCGGCCCCGGACGACGGGGTGGCCGTGGCGACGGCGGTCGGCGCCTGGTTGCCGCTGGAGTAGGTGACGCGGCGCAGCTGGCCCGCGCCGAGGGCGATGTAGAACAGGTCGCCGCCGGGGCCGGTGGCGATCTGCACGGGCACGTTCACGCCGGTCACGAACGGCACCAGCTTGGCCGGGTCGGGCTGGCCGTTGGTGGTCTGCATCGCCCAGATGCAGCCGCGCGAGCTGTCCGAGAAGAACAGCGCGCCGTCGTAGGCCGCGGGGTAGTTGCTGGTGGACTCGAACGCGATGCCGGAGATCGACGACCCGCCGGTGGGGCACGGGTCGGTCGAGACGACCTTCGCGGAGTGGTTGTACGCGTAGTAGGGCGCGGTCTGCCCCGCGCCGCTGTAGAGCGACTCGCACAGGTCGAGGTTGGCGCCGTCGTAGCCGCCCTGGCGGGCCGAGCCCTCGTAGCAGGGCCAGCCGAAGTTCTCCGCCGTCGCGTCGTTCACGTCGGGGATGCGGTTGATCTCCTCCCACGTGTTCCAGCCGACGTCGCCCACCCACAGCTCCTCGGTGCCGGGCCGGAACCCGAAGCGGAACTCGTTGCGCATGCCGTGGGCGATGATGCGCTTGGCGTTGGCGTCGGCGCTGCCCGCGAACGGGTTGCCGGGCAGGCCCGCGCCGGTGTCGGGGTCGATGCGCACGTGGGAGCCGTCCAGGGACACCGGCTCGCCGGCCGGGCGGCGGATCGACTGGGCGCGCAGCGCGCCGCCGCGCGCGGTCGGCGCGGTGTGGTTGGTGCCCGCCGCGCCCGGCGGGTCGGCGCACGGGTTGCCGACCTGGCCGTAGTCCGCGAAGTTGAAGCTCGCGCCGTCGCCGCCGCCGACGTAGAGGCCGCCGTCGGGGCCGAACGCGACCGTGCCGATGGAGTGGCTGGGGTACTGCTGGCACCAGTCGGTGACCAGCGGCTGCTCGGCGGTCATGGTGCCGCCGGGGCCCATGGTCAGCTTGGAGACGCGGCCGGTGACCACGCAGCCCTGGTCGGTGGCGCCGGGCGGGGTCGGGCACTGGTCGCCCCAGCGCGGGTGGGTGCCGCCCGGCACGGCGTCGTAGGTGTAGGCGACGTAGACGAACGGGCGGGCCGGGAACTGCGGGTCCACGGCCATGCCGAGCAGGCCGCGGTCCCAGAAGTCCTGGGTCTGCGGGCGCAGGTCGGCGAACGTGGTGGGGGTGGTGTCGGCGAGCGAGTCGTAGACCTTGACCAGGCCGCTCTTCTCGGCGATGAACACCCGGCCGTCCGGTGCGAAGGAGACCGCGGTGGGCGAGGAGAGGCCGCCGATGGCGAGGCTGTCGGTGAAGCCGGCCGGCACGGCGGCGCCGGCGGCCGGCGGGAGCGCCACCGCGGTGGCCGCCACGACCAGCGCGGCGGCGGTCGCGGCGGTCCAGCGTCTGGTTCGAGGGGACGGACGTCTGCGGCGGAAGAGACGCATAGTGAACTTTGTTCCTTTCGTGACACTTCCGAGTGAGCACGAAAGGGTGACATGTGAGA
>NZ_JBHWIE010000639.1:0-2421 GCF_042732085.1 Actinosynnema sp. NPDC059797 | reverse complement strand
CGTCACGCTCGACGGCTCCGGCATCACCGTCGACGCCGGCCTGGGCGTGCTCACGCTCAAGGGCACCCTCATCAAGCTCAACTGACCACGCGAGGAGATCCAGCCATGCCCGTCGCCGCCCGCCAGGGTGACAAGACGCTCCACGGCGGCGTCCTCGGACCCCCGCTGGGCCCGGAGGCCGCCCGGTTGCTCACGGTGCTGATCGAGGGCAAGCCCGCCGCGACCTCCAAGTGCACCCACGTGTGCGCCGCGGTGCCGCACAACGTGGCGCCCAACCTCGTCCTGATCTCGCCCGCGATGGTGCGCCGTGGCGTGCTCATCGCCGGCCTGCCGGCCGCCGCGGTCCTGGACGAGACCACCTGCAAGGCCAAGGTGGCGCCGCGGCCGGGCACCGTGCAGATCGGGGGCCCGCTGTGAGCGCCGACTTCATCGGCCGGGGCTGGGGCTTCCCGCTGCGGGTCGGGGCCACCGGCGGCATCGGCATGGTCGACCGCGACCAGGAGGTCCAGGAGGCCATCCGGCTGATCCTGGGCACCGCGCCCGGCGAGCGCCCGATGCGCCCGGAGTTCGGCTGCGGCATCCACGACCTGGTGTTCGCCACGGCCGACGGCGCGACCGCCGGGCGCGTCTCGCGCGAGGTGCGCACCGCCCTGGACCGGTGGGAGCCGCGCATCGACGTGGCCGACGTGGTCGTCGCGTTCGACTCGGTCGACGTCGGCACGCTCTACATCGACATCCGCTACACCGTGAAGTCCACCAACGACCAGCGCAACCTGGTCTTCCCGTTCTACACGATCCCTTCCGAGGAAGGGGAGGCCGACTGATGGCGATACCCGCGCCCAACCTGGACGACCGGCGCTTCCAGCAGTTCGTCGACGAGGCCAAGCGCTACGTCCAGCAGAGCTGCCCGGAGTGGACGGACCACAACGTGTCCGACCCCGGCGTCACCCTCATCGAGACCTTCGCGCACATGGTCGACCAGCTCGTCTACCGGCTGAACCGGGTGCCGGAGAAGAACTACCTGGCGTTCCTGGACCTGCTGGGCGTGCGGCTGTTCCCGCCCACGGCGGCCCGCGCGCGGGTGACGTTCTGGCTGTCCGCGCCGCAGGCGGAGACCGTGACGCTGCCCGTCGGCACCGAGGTCGCCACGATGAGCACCGAGTCCGTCGAGGCCACGGTGTTCGCCACCAGCGAGGACCTGCCGATCGTGCCCTGCGACCTGGCCCGGCTGGTCACCAGGTCCGCGTCGGGCGAGCACGCCGACCGCACGCGCGACCTGGAGTCGGGCCAGGACGTGGCGTGCTTCCAGCGCTCGCCCGCGCCCGGCGACGCCACCCTGTTCGGCCTGACCGCCGCCGTGCCGAACTGCGTGGTCGTGCTGCGGCTGGAGAGCCGCGTCGAGGGCGTCGGCGTCGACCCCCGGCAGCCGCCGCTGGCGTGGGAGGCGTGGGACGGCGCGGACTGGGCCGCCTGCGAGGTCGACGAGGACGACACCGGCGGCCTCAACCGGCCGGGGGAGGTCGTGCTGCACGTCCCGGGCGGCCACACCACGTCGGTGATCGCCGGCCACCGCGCGGGCTGGCTGCGCTGCCGGGTCACCGAGCCGGTGGCCGGCCAGCCGTTCTACTCCGAGTCGCCGACGGTCCGCGAGGCCGAGGCCTACACCATCGGCGGCACCACCACCGCCGAGCACGCCGAGACCGAGGTCGACGTGCCGCTGGGCGAGTCCGCGGGCGTGCCCGGCCAGCGGTTCACCGTCCCCAGGGCGCCGGTGCTGCTGGACGGTGACCCGGTGGTCGTGCAGGTCGCCGCGGGCGAGGGCTGGGAGGACTGGACGGTGGTCGAGGACTTCGGCGTGTCCGGCCCCCGGGACCGGCACGTCGTGCTCGACGCGTCGCGCGGCGAGTTCCTGTTCCCGCCGGCGGTGCGCGAGGCGGACGGGACGCTGCGCCGCTACGGCGCGGTGCCGCCCAAGGGCGCGGTGCTGCGGGTGCCGCGCTACCGCACCGGCGGCGGCCGGGCCGGCAACGTGGCGCGCGGGACCCTCTCGGTGCTGCGCAGCTCGGTGCCCTACGTCTCGGCGGTGGAGAACCGCGAGGCCGCGACCGGCGGCGTGGACGCCGAGACGGTGGCCGAGGCCAAGCTGCGGGCGCCCAACCAGTTGCGCGTGCAGGACCGCGCGGTGACCGCCGAGGACCACGAGCTGATCGCCAGGCAGGCCGCGCCGTCGCTGGCGCGCGTGCGCTGCCTGCCGGTGGTCGGCGAGGTGGGCGCGGCGCGGGTGCTGCTGGTGCCCGACGCGGTGGCCGACGACGGCGACCGGTTGCGGTTCGAGCAGCTCGTGCCCTCCGAGGAGGTGCTGGCCGCGGTCGCCCGCCGGCTGGACGAGCGGCGCCTGCTGGGTACCCGGATGGTCGTGGA
>NZ_JBHWIE010000638.1:0-2422 GCF_042732085.1 Actinosynnema sp. NPDC059797 | reverse complement strand
GCCGCCGAGGACGATCAGGGCGCCGCCCAGGACGGGGCCGAGGGTGTAGCCGAGCCCCTTCCAGGCGCCGTAGCCGCCGAACGCGCGGCCGTGCCCCGTCCGCGGGGACAACCGGGCCACCAGCGCGCCCGCCGCCGGGGAGAACGCGGCCGCGGCGGCGCCCTGCCCGAACCGGGCCAGGCCCACCAGCGCGGGGTCGCCGGCGAGCACGAACGCTGCGGACGCGGCGGCGAAGGCCAGCAGGCCGCCCAGCAGCACCGGGCGCGGCCCGACCCGGTCGGCCAGCGACCCGAACACCGGCTTGAGGACGACCTCGGCCCCGTCGTAGACCGCGAGCAGCAGCCCCAGCGCCAGCAGCGAGGCCGCTCCGGTGTAGTCGCCGAGGCTCGCGGCGATGCCGTGCGCGCCGAACGCGGTGACGAACCCCGCCGCGTACAGCGGCGGCAGCCGACCCCGGGCGACCTCGGCGGTCTTCGGAGGTGGTGCGCCGGTCATCGGAGCCCCCACCGCCCCGCGCCGGTGGCGGAGCCGTCGACGGCCGGGATCGGCCGGGTGCGCGGGTTCACGGGTGCGCCTCTCGTCGGGGACCGGTCGGGCATCACATCTGGTGCAGGGCCCGGAAGACCTGCTCGGTGTAGTCGGCCAGCCGGTCGGCGCAGCGCCGGAGCCGCTGCTCGGCCTCTGCCGCGGCGGGCGCGCCGAACACGTCGCGGGCCTTGATGTCGCGGTGCCAGCGGCGCAGCCGCTCCAGGCTCTGCTCCTCCTCTTCCAGCTCGGCCATGGTGAACTTGCCGGTGCGGACCTCCTTGTCGATCTCGGCGTCGAACTTGCCGCAGTCGGCCAGGAACTCCGCCCACTCCTCGGCCCGCTCGGCGGTGAACAGCGCCTCCAGCCGGGCGGTGTCCGACTCGGCCCGCCCGGCGGCGTCGAGCACCAGCACCTCGCCGTCACCGCGCCGGGCCAGCTCGACCACCCGGGTCACCCCGTCGGCGAACACCGGGACGTCCGGCACCACCCACGCGCCCTGGCCCAGGGACAGCGCCCCGACGCGGCGCAGCTCCCGCCACACGGCCACCCGGTGCCGGCTGGGCTCGGCGGGCACGCGCACCACCAGCACCAGCCACCGGGACGGGTCACGCTGCTCGGTCACAGCGGAGAATGTAGCAGCTGTTACATCGAGCGGTGTTACGCGGCTGCGGCCCCGGTTCCGGAGGCGTTCAGCGCAAGCCGATGGCGGGCAGCCAGCCGCGCGGGCCGCCGGACGCGGTGCGCAACGCGGCGAGCACCCCGGCCGCGCCGTTGAGCAGCGACATGTCGGTGCGCGCGAGGTCGGACACCTCGTCACCGCGCCGGCACAGGTGGTCTGCCAGGCGTTGCCGCAGCGCGGCCGCCTCGGGCAGCCCGGCGTGGGTGGCGAACGCGTCGGCGACGGCCAGCACCCCGGCCGCGCCGTGGCAGACGGCCAACCGGTCGGCCGCGGTGGGGCCGTACAGGTGGAAGTCCTCGTCGTAGTTGTCGCACAGCGACCGCATCGCCGTCGTGGCGAGCGCCGCGAACTCCGGCTCGCCCAGCGCGTCGCCCGCCTCCCACAGCGCCCAGGCCGCGCCGGGGCAGCCGTAGCACCACGCCTGCCGGCGCACGGGCCGCTCCGGGGGCGGTGCCCCGCCGGCCACCGGCCACGTCACGACGCCCAGCGGGTCGCGGCACGCCTGCGCCACCAGCCACCGCCCCAGCAGGCGCAGCGGTCCGGGCACGTCGACCCCGGCCCGGAGCGCGGCGGCGAGGGCGACGACGACACCGGGCACGCCGTGCGCCAGCCCCGCGTTGACCCGGCCCTGCACCCACCCCAGCAGCTCGTGCCCGTCGTACGCGGTGCACCGCAGCCCTTCCGCCCCGTCCCGGCACAGCGCGGTCAACCGGGCGGCGAGCACGTCGACGCCCTCGGGGCGGTCCGCCGGGACGCAGTGGGCCAGCAGCACGCCGGCCGGTCCGGTGACGAGGTCGTAATCGCCGTAGGCGAGACCACCCCCGTCGGTGACCGGGGGCCGGCGCAGCGCGGCGGAGACCGCGTCCGCAGCCCGGTCCAGGGGCGGGTGGACCGAGGCCAGCAGGCGCAGGCCCACCAACTGCCCGGCGAGCCCGCCGAACACGCCGGGGTGCGCGGGATCGGCTCGCCGCAGGCCGCCCAGCCAGGCCCGCGCCACGAGCACGACGACCGGGTCGCCGGGCGGCAGGGTCGACGCCAGCACCACGGGCCCCGGGTCCGGGGTCGGGTCACCCCGCCCGGCCCACCCGCGCAGGGCGCGGTGCGCCAGGTCGTCCAGCAGGGAGCGCTCCCCCGCGGCGTGGACCATCGAACTCCTCCCACGGGGGTGGGGGGGGGGCCTGTTGGCGCGCCCCCCCCCGGTGTGAAGAGAGAGAG
>NZ_JBHWIE010000637.1:0-2432 GCF_042732085.1 Actinosynnema sp. NPDC059797 | reverse complement strand
CGCGACCCCGGGCCGGGCGCCCCCGCCGCGGGCCGCCGAACCGGGGAGGGACCGTCCCGCGAACCCCGATCGAGCCACGCCGGTCGAAGGGGGAAGCCATGGACGACACCGCGGCCTGCGCCGCCACCCGCTACGCCAACCAGCTGCACGCCACCGTGGAGCGCCTGGCCATCGGCAGGCGCTGGCCCCTGGTGCTGGCCGACGGCAACGTGCACCTGCCCACCGGGCGCGGCATCGCCGGCCTGCTCGTGCCCTCCCCGCTCGGCTCGCGGGTGCCCGCCGACCTGCCGGCGCTGGCCCTCTCCCCCGCGCTGTGGGCGTTCCTGGTCGACGTGACCGGCGCCTGCCGCCCCCCGCTGCCGCCGCACACCCGGCTGATCGCCGACGGCCGCCACCTGCCGCTGCCGCCGAGCGTGACCGCCGACGGCCCCGTCCGGTGGGTCCGCGAACCGCGCGCCTCGCTGCCCCCGCTGGACCTCGTGCTCGACCTGCTGCGCCCGCTCGCGCCGACGCCCCGCGACCACCGCCGGGCCCGCTGACGGCGCGACCGCCACCGTGCCCGCCACGCGCGACATGCCGCACGCCGCCCGGCGCGCGTCGCCTACCGCCCGCCGCAGCCCGGCCACCGCTCACCGCCGGGCCGCCCGCCGAGCCCCCCGATTCATCATGCGGACCCCTCCTGACTGCCCTATACCTTCCCTTGCACTGTCAGTAGTTGAGGAGGCCCGTTGGTGACGGCACCGGGTGACCCCGACTGGGCTCGCGGCGTGCTGGCCTCGGGCGGCGAGATGGGACGGCTGGTCCGCGACTTCGACTGGTCGGCCGGTCCCCTGGGCGCGATGAACGGGTGGCCGCAGAGCCTGCGCACCGCCGTGGGCCTGTGCCTGACCTCCCGGTTCCCCATGGCGATCCTGTGGGGACCGGAGCTGGTGATGATCTACAACGACGCCTACCGACCCATCCTGGGCTCGTCCAAGCACCCGACGGCCCTGGGCTCGCCCTGCGAACCGGTGTGGCCGGAGATCTGGCACGTGATCGGCCCGATGCTGCACGGCGTGCTGGCGGGCCGCGGCGCCACGTGGTCCGACGACGAACTGCTCCTGCTGGACCGCAACGGGTTCCTGGAGGAGTGCTACTTCACGTTCTCCTACAGCCCGGTCGCGGACGAGACCGGCGCCACCGGCGGCGTGTTCTGCGCGGTCACCGAGACCACCGAGAAGGTCGTCGGCGCCCGCCGGCTGGCCACGCTCGGCGCGCTGGCGGCCGAACTGGTGGTCACCACCGACGTGGACCAGGCGTGCGCGCGGACCACGGCGGTGCTCGGCGGGCACCCCGAGGACGTCCGGTTCGCCGAGATCCACCTGGTCGACGGCGGGAGCACGCGCCGGGTCGCGTCCACCGGGCCGGTCGGCGACGTGACCGCGCTGGTCGCCGACGTCGCCGCCGGGCGGGCGCGGGTGCTCGACGGGGTGCGCGCGACCCCCGTGGTCGAGCCCGGCGCGACGGGGCCGAGCGCGGTGCTGGTGGTGGGGCTGAGCGAGCGCAGGCCGTTCGACGCCGACTACCGCTCGTTCACGGACCTGATCGCGGGCCACGTCGGCACCGCCATCAGCGGCGCCCGCGCCTACGAGGCGCAACGCCACCGCGCCCAGGCCCTGGCCGAGCTGGACGCCGCCAAGACCGTGTTCTTCTCCGACATCAGCCACGAGCTGCGCACACCGCTGACCCTGATCACCGGCCCGGTCCAGGACGCCCTCGCCGACCGCGCCCACCCCCTGCCCGCCGCGCAGCGGACCCGGCTGGAGCTGGTGGGCCGCAACGCCGGGCGGCTGCGCCGCCTGGTCGACGGGATGCTCGACTTCGCCCGCATCGAGGGCGGCAGGCTGCAGCCCGAACCGGTCGCGCTGGACCTGGCCGCGGCGACCCGCGACCTGGCGGTCAACTTCGCGCCCGCCGCGGAGCGCGCGGGGCTCTCGTTCACCGTGCGCTGCCCGGAGCTGCCGCGACCGGTCCACGTCGACCGGGACATGTGGGACCAGGTCGTGCTGAACCTGCTGTCCAACGCGGTGAAGTACACGCTCGCCGGCGGCGTCCGGCTGGAGCGGGCACGTGCGGCTGACCGTCGCCGACACCGGCGTCGGCGTGCCGGCCGACGAGCTGCCCCGGCTGTTCGAGCGGTTCCACCGGGTGCGCCGCACGCCGGGCCGCTCGCACGAGGGCAGCGGCATCGGCCTGGCCATGGTCCGGCAGCTGCTCAACCTGATGAACGGCTCGGTCCACGTCGAGTCCGAACCCGGTCGCGGCTCGACGTTCACCGTCCTGCTGCCCTACGGCGAGGGCGCGCCCGACGCCGCGCCCGCCGACGCGGGCGAGGCCGCCACGCCCTACCTCCACCAGGCGCTGAACTGGGTCGCGCCGGTCGGGGAGGAACC
>NZ_JBHWIE010000636.1:0-2441 GCF_042732085.1 Actinosynnema sp. NPDC059797 | reverse complement strand
CACCAGCGCGACCGCGGCGACCGAGATGACGTTGGGCAGCAGCACCCCCGCCCGCTCCGGCGCGACCGTCACTTGATCGCGTCCTGGGCTTCCCGGACCGCCTGGGCGAACGCCTCGGCGGTGGTCTGCTTGCCGCTCTCCACGCGCGAGAGGGCGTTGTTGAACACCGGGGTGACGACCGTGTCCTTGGTGCCGCGGTAGGTCGGCTGGAGGCTCTCCGCGGAGTTGCCGAAGATCTCGCCGACGGGCGCGGAGTTGAAGTACTCGTTCTTGGTCGCGGTGACCTCGGGGTCCTGGTACGCGGCGGGCTCGCTGGGCAGGTTGCCGGTCTCCTTGAAGATCCGCTTCTGCTGCTCGGGCGCGGTCAGCCACTTGGCCAGCTCGTAGGCCTCCTTCGGGTGCTTGCCCTGCTTGGGCACGGCCAGGAACGAGCCGCCCCAGTTGCCGCCGCCGCCGGGCGCGGCGGCCACGTCCCACTTGCCCGCGGCCTCGTCGCCCGCGCCCGCCTTGATCAGCGCCAGCGCCCACGCGGGGCAGGTGGTGGTGGCGAAGGACGCCTGCTTGAGGGCGACGTTCCAGTCCTGGCTGAACGAGGACAGCGCGCCGGTCTGCTTCTTCTCGCCCAGCGCGGCGGCCAGCTCGAAGGCCTGCTTCACCTTGGGGTTCCGGTCACCGATGAAGGAGTCGTCGGCCTTGGCGAAGTAGCCCTCCTCGGTCTGGTCGAGGATCGCCTTGTAGACGTTCTGGGCGGTGTCGACGAACTTCTTGTCCGGCGTGGCGGCGGTGAAGGTGTCGGCGACCTCGAGGTAGTCCTCCCAGGTCGGCCACAGCTTGCCGACCTCCTCGCGCTCGGTCGGCAGGCCGGCCGCCTGGAACAGGTCGCGGCGGTAGCACAGGGCGAGGCTGCCCATGTCGGTGCCGAGGCCCAGCACGAACTCCCCGTCGTCGGCGGTGCCCTGGCTCCACTTCCACGGGGCCCACTGGCCCTCCAGCTCCTTGGCGCCGTGGTCCGCCAGGTTGACGAACTTGTCCTTGGACTGGCGGAACTGGGCGATGGCGCCCTCCTCGATGGCCACGATGTCGGCCGCGCCGCGACCGCCCGCCAGCTGGGTGGCCAGCTGCGTGTGGTGCTGCTCCATCTTGACCGTGCGCTGCTCGACCTCGACGTTCGGGTGCGCCTGCTGGTACTCCTTGATCAGGTTGGTGTAACCGAAGTCGGAGAAGACCCCGATCGACAGCTTGACCTTGCCGTCGTCACCGGCCCCACCTCCCCCGCCACCGCACGCGGCCACCAGGGTGGCGACCATGGTCACGGCCGCGACCGCCGTCGCCCGACCGACCGGGATCCTGCTCATCCGTCCTCCTCGACGCGTTCGCCGGCTCTCGCCCCGACGTCATGAGAGCGCTCTCATGAGAGCGCTCTCACACTCGGGCGGGCGGCGCGGTATGTCAACGGGGACCGGTACTACGACATCGTTCCGTGACTTTCTGAAGCGCTTCGGAGCGCTCGGAGTGATCTCGTGTCACCGCGGGTGAGTGCCGGGGTGCGGCGGGGGCGGGGTGGCCCGGCCCTCGCTCGGGCCACCTCGCACCTGGTTAGAGGGCGCCCGGGGCCGGGTGTGACGCGCGGGCGGGAAGTTTTTCGCGACCACTAGGTTCGCGGGGTGTCCCACACCCATGAACTGGTCTTCTCCGCCGACTCGCTGGTCAAGCGCTACGCGTCGTGGGACCGGGGCGAGCACCGGCGCGAGTGGTCGGTGCTGGACGTCCTCCGCGACCGCGCGCCCGGTCTCGCGCCGGAACCGCTGGGCGTCGACCTCGACGCCACCCCGCCCGAGGTGACCATGACCCGGCTGCCGGGCGTGCCGCTGGGCGGCGCGGTGACCGGCGCGCGGCTCGACGGGCTGGAGGCCGCGCTCCGCGCGCTGTGGGCGGTGCCGGCGGACGGGCTGCCGCCGCGCCGCTTCCACCCCGGCGAGGCGTGGCGGGTGGTCGGCGCGGGGTTCGCCGGCGCGACGCGGCCGGGCGGCGTGGCGGGCGAGGCGTTCGACGGCGCGCGGGACCTGCTGTCCGGACCGCCGCCCGCCGAGCCGGACCGGCCCGTCCTCGGGCACGGCGACCCCAACCTCGCCAACTACCTGTGGGACGGCGCGCGGGTGCGGGTCGTGGACTGGGAGGACGCGGGCGGCTCGGACGTCGCGTGGGAGCTGGGCACCCTGGTGGAGCACCTGTCCGCGCGCGGCACGGACTGGCGGGGGTTCCCGGACCGCTTCGACGCCGACCCCGCCCGGCTCCTGGCCGCCCGGCGCGTCATGGCGGCGTTCTGGCTGCTCCTGCTGCTGCCGGGCGGGCCGGCGGCGCGGCGCAACCCGCCTGGTGCCCGCGAGGCGCAGGCCGTGCGGCTGCTGGAACTGCTGGGGTGACGCGCGGCGGCCCGCACC
>NZ_JBHWIE010000635.1:0-2449 GCF_042732085.1 Actinosynnema sp. NPDC059797 | reverse complement strand
GGTCCGGCGGTGGCAGGGCCGCGCGGTCGAGCTTGCCGTTGGCGTTGCGGGGCAGCTCGGCCAGCCGCACGTAGGCGCTGGGCCGCAGGTGCTCGGGCAGGTGCTCCTCGGCGTGCGCCCGCAGCGCCGCCGCCTCGGGCGTCTCGCCGGGCTCGGGCACCACGTAGGCGACCAGGCGCTTGTCGCCGGGCCGGTCCTCGCGCACCACGACCGCCGCCTGCCGCACGCGCGGGTGCCGGGTCAGGGCGTTGACGACCTCGCCGGGCTCCACGCGGAAGCCGCGGATCTTGATCTGGTCGTCGGCGCGGCCCAGGAACTCCAGCACGCCGTCGGCGCGCCACTTCACCAGGTCGCCGGTGCGGTACATGCGCTCGCCGGGCTCGCCGTGCGGGCAGGCCACGAACCGCTCGGCGGTCTGGGCGGGCGCCCGCAGGTAGCCGCGCGCCAGGCCGACGCCGGTCATGTACAGCTCGCCGACCACGCCCGGCGGCAGCAGGTTGAGGTGGGCGTCCAGCACGTAGAAGCCCTTGTTGCTGATCGGCCTGCCCACCGGGATCGACGGCAGCTCGGTGTCCTCCAGCCGCACCCGGTGGCAGACGGTGAAGATCATGTTCTCCACGGGCGAGTAGCCGTTGACCAGCCGCACGCCGGGGTGGCGGTCCAGCAGCTTGCGCAGGTGCGCCACCGACGCGGGCTCGCCGCCGGTCATGATCTGCTCCACGCCGACCAGCGCGTCCGGGTACTCGTCGAGCAGGTGGTTGAGCAGGCTCGCGGACAGGTGCACGGTGGTGATCCGGTGGCGGGCCACCAGCTCGCGGACCAGCGTCGGCTCGGGCGTCGGACCGGGCTGGAGCACGCAGGTCGCGCCGGACAGCAGCGGCCCGAACAGCTCCAGGGCGAACGCGTCCCACGACACCGGCGAGCACTGCAACCACACCTGGTCGGGGGAGAAGTCCACGTACTCCTGGCTGAGCAGGGTGCCGACCAGGGCCCGGTGGGGCGCGACCACGCCCTTGGGCGTGCCGGTGGAGCCGGAGGTGAACATCACGCACGCCACGTCGGCCGGGTCCACCGGCACGTCCGGCGGCGTCGCCGGCCGGGCCGCGACCCGCCCGGCGTCGCGCGGGTCGTCGAGCACCAGCAGCGGCACGCCGGTCACGCGGTCGGCCAGGCGCCCGCGGGTGATCACCAGCGGCGCACCGGTGCGCTCCACCAGCTCGGCCAGCCGCCGCACCGGGAACCGGGCGTCCAGCGTGGTGTAGCCCGCGCCCGCGGTGAGCGCGGCCAGCACGGCCACCACCAGGTCGACGTCGCGGTCGAGCAGCACCCCGACCACCTCGCCGGTGCGCACGCCCCGGTCGACCAGCTCGTGCGCCAGCCGGTTCACCCGGTCCAGCAGCTCGCCGTAGGTGACCCGCGCATCGCCGTGCACCAGCGCCACCGCGTCCGGCGTGCGCCGGGCCTGCGCGGCCACCAGCTCGTGCGCGCAGCGGTCCACCGGGGCGTCGGCGGCGGTGTCGGTCCACGCCGCCAGCAGGGAGCGCCGCTCCTGCGGGTCCAGCAGCTCGGGGCGGCTGATCCGGGTGTCCGGGTCGGCCAGCACCGCGGCGAACATCCGGGTCAGCCGGTCGGCCAGGGCCGCGACCGTGGACCGGTCGAACAGGTCGGTGGCGAACTCCAGGGCGCCGGTGATGCCCGCGGGCGCGCCGGTCGGGTCGTGCTCCTCGCGCAGGCCCAGGGTGAGGTCGAACTTCGCCGCGCCCGTGTCCACCGGGCGCACCTCGACGACCAGCCCCGGCACGTCGATCCGCGCCTCGGCGTTGTTCTGGAGCACCAGCATCACCTGGAACAGCGGGTGCCGGGACAGCGAGCGCACCGGGTTCAGCTCCTCGACGAGGCGCTCGAACGGCACGTCCTGGTGGTCGTAGGCGGCGAGGTCGGTGTCCCGGACCCGGGCCAGCAGCTCGCGGAACGTCGGGTCGCCGCTGGTGTCGGTGCGCAGGACGAGGGTGTTGACGAAGAAGCCGACCAGCTCGTCCAGGGCCTCGTCGGTGCGCCCGGCCACCGGTGAGCCGGCGGGCACGTCGGTGCCCGCGCCCAGGCGGGTGAGCAGGGCCGCGAACCCGGCCTGGAGCACCATGAACAGCGTGGCGCCGCTCGTCCGGGCCAGGTCCAGCAGGCCGCGGTGCAGGCGGGCGTCCAGCGCCAGCGGCACCGAGTCGCCCCGGCCGGTCGCCCCGGCCGGGCGGGCCCGGTCGGCGGGCAGCGGCAGCTCGTCGGGCACGCCGGCCAGCGCCTGCCGCCAGAACTCCAACTGGCGGGCCAGCGGGCTGGTCGGGTCGTCGGGGTCGCCCAGCAGTTCGCGTTGCCACAGGGTGTAGTCGGCGTAGTGGACGGGTAGTGGGGTCCAGTCGGGTGGGGTGCCGTCGAGTCGGGCGGTGTAGGCGGT
>NZ_JBHWIE010000634.1:0-2454 GCF_042732085.1 Actinosynnema sp. NPDC059797 | reverse complement strand
GTGGCGCGCAGGTCCACCAGCGGCCCGGGGACGCGCAGCTCCCACCGGCCCCACACCGCCAGGACCACCGCCGCCGTGCCGAACAGGCCCGCGGTCACGCCGCTGGTCCAGCCCCGGTCCGCGCCCTTGGAGACGGGCGAGGCCCTGGAGCGCCCGGGCGGCGATCAGCGGGGCCAGCTCGTCGCTGAGCGCGCCGACCACCGACCCGGCCACCAGCAGCGCGAGGCTGACCAGCAGCATCCGGCGCTTGCCGTGCATGTCGCCGAGGCGGCCGACCGTCGGCGTGGCCACGGCGGCGGCGAGCAGCGTGGCGGTGATCGCCCACGCGGTGTCCGCCGGTGACGAGCCCGGCAGGCCCGGGAGCAGCGGCACCAGCGGGATCACCGCGGTGTGCACCAGCGACACCACGGTGCCGCCGAACGCCGGCACCGCCACGAACGCGGTCGGCTTCGCCGGGGAACTCATTTAAATCAGTCGCTTGACTTACCATATCGGCCTCGCTTCACTGTGGGGCACCGAACGTCGATCAACGAGGAGGCGTCACGTGGCGCACGAGCCGGGCGAGGCGTTGTTGGACTACCCGATCCCGAACCCGACGGCGCTGGAGCCGCCCGCCGAGTGGGCCGAGCTGCGGCGGGGCTGCCCGGTCGCGCCCGTGCGCCTGCCCAGCGGCGACCGGGCCGTGGTGCTCACCCGCTACGCCGACGTGAAGCAGGTGCTGGCGGACCCCAGGTTCACCCGTCGGCTCAGCGCGCCCGACGCGGCCCGGATCACCGACAGCGAGTCCGGCGGCGTGTTCAACGACGAGATGGCCTCGGTGCTCCCCGACTCCGGGCCCGGGCACCAGCGGTGGCGGCAGCAGGTCGGCCGGTGGTTCACGGTCAAGCGCCTCAACGCCCTGCGCCCCGCGATCGAGGCCATGGCCGAGCGGCTGGTCGACGAGCTGGTGGCGGGGGAGCAGCCCGCGGACCTCAAGGCGGCGCTGGGCTTCCCGCTGCCGGTGTGGGTGATCTGCGACCTGCTCGGCGTGCCGGACGCCGACCGGGACCGGTTCTCGCACTGGTCGGACACCCTGCTCAACCTGACCCGCTACACCGAGGCCGAGATCGGCGCGGCCCAGGCGGAGTTCGTCGCCTACATGCGCGAGCACGTCGCGGCCAAGCGCGCCGACCCGAAGGACGACCTGCTCGGCACCCTGGTAGCGGGCGGCGAGCTGACGGACGCGCAGCTGGTCGCCACCGGACAGGGCCTGCTCGTCGCCGGGCACGAGACCACCGCGAACATGATCGGCAAGATGGTCGGGATGCTGCTGGCCGACCGCTCCCGGTGGGAGCGGCTGGTCGCCGACCCGTCCCTGGTGCGCACGGCGGTGGAGGAGGTGCTGCGCTTCGACGCCAACCCGGGCCTGGGCATGCCGCGCTACATCACCGAGGACGCCGAGGTCGGCGGCGAGCACCTCCCGGCCGGCACCACCGTCATGTGCAGCATGGGCGCCGCCAACCGCGACGAGACCGCCTTCGAGCGGGCGTCCGAGCTGGACCTGTCGCGCAGCCCCAACCCGCACCTGGCGTTCGGCGCGGGCGCGCACTCGTGCCTCGGCCAGGCCCTGGCGCGCACGGAGCTGCAGGTGGTGCTGGAGGTGCTGGTGCGCCGGCTGCCCGGCCTGGAGCTGGCGGTGGCGCCCGAGGAGCTGGACCGGGTCGAGGGGCTGGTGGTCGGGGGGCTGCGAGACGTGCCGGTACGGTGGTGACCGTGGTGACCGACGTCGGCAGGACCCCTCGGGCCGAGCAGGTCGGCGCCACCCGCCTGCAGATCCTCACCACGGCGGAGCGGCTGTTCGCGGAACAGGGCCTCTACGCGGTCTCGAACCGCCAGATCAGCGCGGCCGCCGGGCAGGGGAACAACGCCGCCGTCGGTTACCACTTCGGCACCAAGGCCGACCTCGTGCGGGCGATCGTGCGCCGGCACGTGGAGCGGATCGAGCCGCTGCGCCGGGAGATGGTGGCCGCCGTCGAGGGGTCGGCGGACGTGCGGGACTGGGTCGACTGCCTGGTGCGGCCGTTCACCTCGCACCTGGCCTCGCTGGGCGACCCCACGTGGTTCGCCCGGTTCGGCGCGCAGGCCATGACGGACCCGGCGTTCCGGGCGGTCATGGTCGACGAGACCCTGGCCACGCCCTCGCTGCGGGACGTGCTCGACGGGTTGGACCGGTCCCTGCCCGACCTGCCGGCGGTGGTGCGGGCGGAGCGCGGCGACATGATCCGCGACCTCGTGGTGCACGTGTGCGCCGAGCGGGAGCGGGCGGTCGCGGAGGGCGCCGTCACCGTGCGGTCGACGTGGGACGAGGCGGCGGCGGGCCTGGTCGAGCCGTTCACGGGGCTGCTGCTCGCCGCGACCTCGCCCCGCCGCTGACGGGCCCGGATTCGCGGGGGCGAGACCGAGGTCGACGGAGCC
>NZ_JBHWIE010000633.1:0-2466 GCF_042732085.1 Actinosynnema sp. NPDC059797 | reverse complement strand
GACTCCGCCCGGCCCCCAGGGACGCCGAGGGCTCCCGCCGCATCGGGGAGGACGGCGGGAGCCCAGGACGTGCTCGCTGTTCGGGTGGCGCCCGTTACCGGGCGACGACCCGCGCGAGCAGGTTCGCGACGACGAGCCAGAAGACCGCCGCGAGGCCGTAGTTCACGATGAGGTCGAGGTTCGCGTTGCCCAGCTGGAAAAGGCCTGGGAAGAACAGCGCGAGCGGCTCGGCCAACTGCTGGATGAACTTGTACAGCGCGTTGGCCGGATTCGCCCCAAAGAGGTTCATCAGGATGTAGAGCACCTCGATGAGCGCGAACACGGCGCCAACACCGTGGATCACTCGGGCAGCGGTGTAGCTGCCGCTGCGCGTTGAGGTTCGCCATCTGGACATGTCAAGAGGCTGCCCAAGCCACTATCGAGTGAAACTCTTCCGAGTGAAGTTCCATCATCTGGGCGCGCGGTTCCGCCTCGACCGGCGATGTGGTTAACCTAGTCGGCATGGCACGCGGCCTCCTGCTTCGCCGCCGTGACGGGGTCTGACCAGACCGGCCCCCCGTCGCGGGATCGAGCGTTGCCGCCGGTCGTTCACCTCACGACCAGCAGGAGAACCCCCGTCATGACCAGCCACCCCGACGCGTACACCTCCGGGACCAGCCGCATCCGCACGCCCGCCCGCCCGGTCGAGGGCGCGCCCGCGTGGAACCCGCAGCGCGGCACCTCGATGCCCGTCCACCGCTACCGGCCGTTCCACGAGCTGGTGGAGGTCGTGGACCTGCCGGACCGCACCTGGCCGGCCAAGCGGATCGAGAAGGCGCCCCTGTGGTGCGCGGTCGACCTGCGCGACGGCAACCAGGCGCTGATCGACCCCATGTCGCCCGCGCGCAAGCGCAAGATGTTCGACCTGCTGGTGCGGATGGGCTTCAAGGAGATCGAGGTCGGCTTCCCGGCCGCCTCGCAGACCGACTTCGACTTCGTCCGCGAGATCATCGAGGACGGCGCGATCCCGCCGGACGTGACCATCCAGGTGCTGACCCAGTGCCGGCCCGAGCTGATCAGCCGGACGTTCGAGGCGCTGCGCGGCGCGGCAAAGGCGATCGTGCACTTCTACAACTCGACCTCGGTGCTCCAGCGGCGCGTGGTGTTCAAGGCCGACCGCGAGGGCGTCAAGAAGATCGCCACCGACGCGGCCCGGTTCGCGCTGGAGCAGGAGAAGCTCTACCCGGAGACCGAGTTCCGGTACGAGTACTCCCCCGAGTCCTACACCGGCACCGAGCTGTCCTACGCGCTGGAGGTCTGCGACGCGGTCTCGGAGGTCATCCGGCCGACGCCCGAGAAGCCGCTGATCGTGAACCTGCCCGCGACGGTCGAGATGGCCACGCCGAACGTGTACGCCGACTCGATCGAGTGGATGTCGCGGAACCTGGCGCGGCGCGAGTCGATCATCCTGTCGCTGCACCCGCACAACGACCGGGGCACCGGCGTGGCGGCGGCCGAGCTGGGCTACCTGGCCGGCGCGGACCGCATCGAGGGCTGCCTATTCGGCAACGGCGAGCGCACCGGCAACGTCTGCCTGGTCACGCTGGGCATGAACATGTTCAGCCAGGGCGTCGACCCGCAGATCGACTTCTCCGACATCGACGAGATCCGCCGCACGGTCGAGTACTGCAACCAGCTGCCCGTGCCGGAGCGGCACCCGTACGGCGGCGACCTGGTCTTCACCGCGTTCTCCGGCTCGCACCAGGACGCGATCAAGAAGGGCTTCGAGGCCCTGGAGGACGCGGCCAAGGACGCCGGGCAGCACGTGGACGAGTTCCCGTGGGAGGTCCCGTACCTGCCGATCGACCCGAAGGACGTCGGGCGGACCTACGAGGCGGTCATCCGGGTCAACTCGCAGTCCGGCAAGGGCGGCGTGGCGTACCTGATGAAGACCGAGCACCACCTGGACCTGCCCCGGCGGCTGCAGGTGGAGTTCTCCCGGGTCATCCAGGAGGTCACCGACACCCACGGCGGCGAGATCGGCCCCAAGGACATGTGGGACGCGTTCTCCACCGAGTACCTGGACGCCGTGGCCCCGCTGAGGCTGCTGCGCCAGAAGGTCTCCGGCGACGGCAGCGGCCACGAGCAGATCAAGGCGTTCGTGGTGGTCGACGGCGAGACGCAGGAGATCACCGGGACGGGCAACGGCCCGATCGCCGCGTTCGTGGACGCCCTGGCCACGATCGGGTACGACGTCCGGGTGCTCGACTACTCGGAGCACGCGCTGTCGTCGGGTGACGACGCGCGGGCGGCGGCGTACCTGGAGTGCGCCGTGGGCGACCGCGTGCTGTGGGGCGTCGGGATCGACAGCTCCACGGTGTCCGCGTCGCTGCGCGCGGTGGTCTCGGCCCTGAACCGGGCCAACAGGTAGTCCTCCGGGGAGGGGCGCGGGGCCGCGGGCCGCCCCCGGGCGCGTTTAAACAAAAA
>NZ_JBHWIE010000632.1:0-2507 GCF_042732085.1 Actinosynnema sp. NPDC059797 | reverse complement strand
AGCCGCCTCCAGCACCACGCCCTCGGTGACCGGCGGCCCGGCCTGGGTCCACTCGCCCGCCAGCGGCGCGATGACCTTGAGGTCGATGGACGGCTTCAGCTCGCCGCCCAGCGCCGACCACATCTCCGAGGTCGCCCGCCCGTCCGGCGGCTGGGCCGAGTTCAGGATGACGCCCAGCCCCAGTTCCGCCAGCGTGCCGGTCAGCCACTCGTCGGCCATCCGCTCGACCCGCACCAGGCTCGACAGCACCTCGGACAGCAGCCGGTGCTCGTCCTGCGGCCGGTTGGTCCACGCCGTCACCACGTAGGCCAGCTCGAACCACCGCGCCGGGCCGCGCCAGCCGGTCAGCACGCCCTCGTCGTCGTAGACCTCCACGCCACCCGCGTGGCGGCGCATCACGTCCTCCCGGATGTCGTGCAGGAACACGTTGACCGTGGGTGCGTTGCGGCGCGCGGCCCAGTCCTTGGTCGGCGCGTCGAACGACAGCTCACCCCCGCCGCCGGGCACGCCCGCGGCCGTCAACATCCGCCGGATCGCCTCGTCCACCTCGTGGATCACGGGCGCCTCCTCCTCGTCGTCGGGATCACCTGCGCGCCACCATGTCCGGTGGCCCGATGGACGCGGCCACCACCAGGAACGGCGTGGGCTCGGCCCGGAAGCCCGGCCCGGTCGCGGTGATCGTGCGCGGCCCGGTCTGGTCCTTGGCCAGGATCAGCAGCTGGGCGGTGAACCGGCCGTCCGCGCGCGGGATCGTCGGCGCGGCGGCCGCGGTGATGCCGGGCGCCCAGTCCAGGCGGACCGGCGCGCCGGGCGGGAAGTCCTCGCCGCGCACCGAGGTGACGAACCCGGGCTCGCCGATCGGCGGCACCGCCACGATCCTCGGCTGGAGCACGGTCACCGGCGCGACCGCGGTGTTGTCGCCCGGGTTCGCGTCGGTGCCGGTGGTGCGCAGCACGCCGCGCACCTCGGTCCGCACCGCCGCGTCGGGCGCGAGCACCACCTGCACGACCTGGGTGGCGCCCACCGGGAGGTCGGGCAGCGCGCAACTGGTCGGCGCGCAGCCGGGCGGCACGGCCTGGACCGGCACCCGCGCGGGCAGCAGGAAGTCCAGCCTCAGCCCGGTCGCCAGCGAGCCGCCCCCGTTGCGCACGGTGTAGGTCACCACCGCCCGGCCTCCCACGTAGGACGGGGTGGGCTGGACCGCGACGGTGAGCGCCGGACCGGCCGCCGGGACGGGCGGGGGCGGCGGCAGCGTGGCCGTCGTCGTCGTAGTCGTGGTGGTGGTCGTGGTCGTGGTCGTGGTCGTCGGCGGCTCGCCGACCGTCAGCACCGTGTCGTCGGCGTTGTCCGACGGCAGGGCGTCGAGCACGGTGCCGGCGACCGACCAGTCCAGCCGGTGCGCGCCGGGCACCACGCCCACCAGGTCGGCCACCACCTCGACCGACGTGCCGGGCGCCAGCACCCCCAGGTCGCACCGCAGCTCCTCGGCGGCGCACGTGCCGCTCGACGCGCGCAGCCCGACCAGCCGCAGCCCGGTGGGCACGGCCACCGTCAGCGCGGTGCCCGGCGAGGCCGCCGGACCCCGGTTGCGCGCGGTGACCGCGACGGAGGTGGTCCCGCCCGCGTCGACCGTCGCCGTCGGCGGGGCGTCCACCGCGAGGTCGACCGACTGCTGCCAGGTGGGCTCCTTCTGCCTGCCGGGCAGGCGGGTGGCGATCCGCTCCAGCGCGCCGGTGCCGGTGGTGAGCACGGCCAGCTCCTCCGGGGAGGCGGCGTCGCCCTGGCGGCGGGTGGTCAGCACCGCGCTGCCGCCGTCCGGGGCGAAGGCGGCGTCACGCGGCTGGAACGGCCCGGCCGGTCCGGGCGGCGCGGTCACCGGTCCGGCGCACGTGCCCGCGCCGAGCAGCACCTCGCAGTCCCCCGGGTCGTCCAGGGGCACCCGCAGCAGGCCGTCGGGCTCCCGGTTGAACACCAGCTCGCGCCCGTCCGGGCTGAACGTCGAGCTGTCGTCGGTGACCGGGCAGTCGCTGCCGCACGCCAGTTCGCTCAGGTCCCGCTGCCGGTCGAGCGAGCCGGCGCGCGCGGTCCAGACGTGGTTGTCGCGGACCTCGCCGGTCGGGCCGTCGGTGACGAGGCCGCGGGTGAACGAGAGCGTGGCGCCGTCGGGCGACCAGGCGGGCTGGGTGTCCTCCTGGTCCGCGACCTCGGGCGGCGGCCGGAGCACACCGGCCACGGCGCCCGTGGCGGCCTCGACGACGACGATCCGGCTCGCCGAGCCGTCGGGTCGCACCCCTCCGGGCGAGCGGCGCGCGAAGGCGATGAACCGGCCGTCGGGCGAGAAGGTGGCGTCGAACTCCCAGTCGGCGGGCTGCCGGTCGGCGACGGGCAGCCGGCGCGGGTTGCCCCCGTCGGCGTCGACCAGCCACAGGCGCTGCACCCGCAGGCCGTCCTCGTCCTCGAACCGGCTCAGCAGGATCTGCCTGCCGTCCGGCGAGTAGGACTGGCGG
>NZ_JBHWIE010000631.1:0-2533 GCF_042732085.1 Actinosynnema sp. NPDC059797 | reverse complement strand
TGGGGTTGGGCCCATCGGGGGGGGGGGGGGGGGGCCCGGGGGGGGGGGTGGGGGCGGGGGGGCCCCCCCGCCGGCCCACCACCAACGCCGCCACGGCCGGACCCGCGTCACTCGTGGATGACCAGCCCGCGCCCGCCGTCGCGCTTGGCCTCGTACATGGCCTTGTCCGCGCGCTTGAGCACGGACGCCGCGGTGGTCTCCGGGTCGCGGTCCGCGCAGACCACCACCCCCACCGACGCGCTGATCTCGTCACCGAGGCTGTCCAGCACCCGGAAGGCGACCTGCTCCGGCTCGCCGACCCCCTCGACCAGCACGCCGAACTCGTCGCCGCCCAGCCGGGCCACCACGTCGGTGTCGCGGACGCACCCGCGCAGCCGCTGGGCCACCCGCTCCAGCAGCGCGTCGCCGTGCGCGTGGCCCGACACGTCGTTGACCGCCTTGAAGTCGTCCAGGTCCACGAACAGCAGCCCGAACGGCGCGCCGTCGCGGTGGTGGCGGGCCAGCGCCTCGTCCAGCCTGCTCTCGAACAGCGCCCGGTTGGCGAGGCCGGTCAGCGGGTCGTGGTGCGCCTGGTGCGCCAGGGTGCTCTCGGACTCCCGCAGCATCAGGACCAGCTTCTCGTTGTCCAGGATGGTCACGAGCTGCCGCAGGATCACCGCGACCGACACGGTGAACCCGCACCCGATCTCCACCCCGTCCAGCGGGCCCACCTCGCCGATGGCGGTGCGCCGCAGCACCAGCACGACGCAGACCAGCAGCGGCACGTACGGCATGAGCAGGTAGCCCCACTGCCACGACCTGCGGCTGCGCGCCGGGCCGCCGACCGGCTGCGGTGTCGGCGCCAGGGCCGCCAGGGCGATCAGCGCGGGCCCGAGCACGAACCCCGCGTTGGCCAGCGGTGGCACCTCCGGCGCCTGGACGCTGACCAGGTAGGCGAACGCCAGGTCGGACGCCGCCAGGCCCGCCAGCCCCAGGCCGAGCAGCCGGAGCTGCGGTCGCAGCACCACCGCCCGGTCGGCGCTGAGCACCACCACGACGACCAGCAGCACCAGGTCCGTGACCGGGTAGGCGACGGCCACGAGGAACGCCGCCGTGCTCGGGTTGCCCACCGCCACGAGGCCGCCCAGCGCCGTGGTCCAGGTGAGCGCGAACAGCGAGCCGACCACGATCACGCCGTCCAGCAGCAGCACCAGGCGCGCGCTGGCCGAGCGGCGGTCCAGCAGCGCGTCCGGGTTGTCCGACCGCCGGTGGTTGCCGATGACCAGCAGCGCGGCGAACGCGAACGGCACGATGCTCAGGAAGCCCGCGTCGGCGGGCGACGGCGAGGGCACGGCGCGCTCCTCGACGAGCTGGTACCAGGCCCACAGCGCCATGCCGACCGTCCAGCCGAACGCGCCGCAGCCCATCGCGACGCGCCACCGGCGGTCCGGGCCGCTCCGCCGGCGCGACGTCCACCAGCAGCAACAGGTGGCGAGCAGGCCCGCGGCGAGCTGGGAGAGGTTGTCGAGCACCATCGCGGCGTGGTCCTGGACGAGGTCGAAACCGGCGGCCGCGGCCGCGGCCGCGGCGAGCGCCAGCACCACCGCGGCGGTGATGGCGAACCGGCTCGTCCCGATCACCCGGGTAAGTGTGCCCGATTCCGGCCCCATCGGCGGGGTCGCCCTGCGAGGATCGGCGAGTGGCAGAGCAAGAGGTCCCCGCCGCGGCCGACGTGGTGGTCGAGCAGGACTACGAGCGCTTCGCGCGGCGCCGGATCGCCGAGATGGGCGGGGACGCCTCGGCGTTCAGCCTGTCGTACAACGTGCTGCACCTGGCGTACATGATGATCACCGACTACGAGGCGCTCGTGCACCGCGAGCAGGGCTGGACCATGCCGGGGTTCCGGCTGATGTTCAAGCTGTGGCTCCTCGGGCCCACGCAGCCCGCGCGGCTGGCCGAGCTGTCCGGCACCACCAGGTCGGCGATGTCGAACCTGATCAACACGCTGGAGCGGGCCGGGCTGGTCGAGCGCGCCAGGGACGGCCAGGACCGGCGCGTGGTGTTCGTGGCGCTGACCGAGGAGGGCCGCGCGGCCGTGGCGCGCGTCTTCCCCGTGCAGAACGCGCGCGAGGCGCGGTGGTTCGACGTGCTGGACGAGGACGAGTGCGCGCACGTGGTGCGGCTGATCCGGCGGGTGGTCGCGGCGCGGCCGCAGTAGCGCGGTGTTCCGCACGGGGTAACCGGTGCCGCGTGGTACCCGTCGGGATCACTCGACCAAGGGGAGGTCGTACAGGTGGAGACCGACACCGTCACGCCGCGCCGGGGCCGGCGACGCAGGCTGGTGGTCCTGCTGCTCCTCGTCGCCGCCACCGCCCTCGCGCTCGCTTTTCACGATCGGGCGCGCTGGGGCCCGGTCGTCGTCGGCTGCCTCTGGGGCGGTTTCGCGGCGGCGGTGCTGGGGGACCTGGTGCGCCGGCGATGACCACGGCCGCACCCGCCCCGGGCAACCCGCGTGGCCGGACCACGCTGTCCGACCGCACGGGGAGAAGAGGCC
>NZ_JBHWIE010000630.1:0-2537 GCF_042732085.1 Actinosynnema sp. NPDC059797 | reverse complement strand
GTCTGGTGGGCTCGTTTTTTTTTATAAGTCACTGTCGTGGTGCCTATCCCCCCCCGGGGGCCGGCCGCCGCGGCGGCCTGGGGGATCAGGGTCGGATTCGTGCCGGACACCGTCGTCGTCGAGCTCGACGAGCGGAAGGGGTCGATGCTGCTGCACGTGCTCGACGCGCGGGATCCCGATGCCGTGATCGCCGCGCAGCTCGACTCCTACGAGCGGCGCCAGCGCCGCGTCTTCCCCTGATCGCCCATGCCCGCCTTCGTCATCGTCCCGGCCCTCGTCTGGGCGACGCTGCTGCTGGTCGCCGGCGGCCTGGTGCTGGTCCGCGCCCGCAACGTGCTCCAGCGGATCGTCGCACTCGACCTCCTCGCGGTAATCGTCATCGCGCTGCTGGCCCTGCTGAGCTTCGTGAGGGGACAGCCGTACTACCTCGACGCCGCGGTGGCGCTCGCCCTGATGTCCTTCGTCGCCACCGTGGCCACGGCCCGGTACCTCGACCGAGGAGGGCCGTTCGGATGATCTCGGTCGTGCTCGACGTGGTCGGCGGTGTGCTGCTGCTGCTCGGCTTGGTGCTGCTCACGATCAGCGTTGTCGGCGTCCTGCGGCTGCCCGACACCTACGGCCAGCTGCACGCCCAGGGATTGGCCACCGGCCCCGGTGTGGTCGCGATCCTCGCGTCCCCGGTCGCGACCGAGGACGCCGCGAGCATCACCTTCGCCGTGCTCGCGATCGTGTTCATCGCCCTGACCTCGCCGGTGGCGAGCCACGCGATCGCCCGCGCCGCCCATCGCCGCGGTCGGCGGCGGGGCGACGAGGGCGGGCAGGGGACCGGCCGTCGATCCGTCCGGGACGGGTGATGGAGCCGGGGTCAACCGGCAGACGAGGTGGGAGCGACCATGGCAGACGCAGCTGCGAACAAGCCGATCCTCGTGGGAGTGGACGGATCCCCGTCGGCGATCCACGCGGCACGCCGGGCCGCCGCGGAGGCAGCCCGACGCGGCACCGGCCTCACCCTCGACCCAACACCATCGACCCCGTGGTCGAAGGTCGTCAGTCGAGGTGCGGCGTGAACTCCTGGGAGCCGATGACGGCGAGCAGCTCCAGTTTGTCGACGCTGTCGGTGCCCGGCGCGGGGGTGAACCACAGCAGGCGCTGACGACCGTCCTCGCTGAACAGGGTGAGGCAGTTGACCTCGACCAGGCCGAGCGCGGGATGGGCGATGCGCTTGCGGTCGTCGCGGCGGAACGCCACGTCGTGCTCGGCCCACAGCCCGGCGAACTCGGCGGAGCGGTCGAGGAGCCCGGCGACGAGCGCGCTCGCCCCGGTGTCCTTGGCGTCCCGGCGTGCGGCGGCGGCCCGCAGGTCGGCGGTGAACGCCCTGGACTGGGCCGGGTGGTCCTCCTCGGGGTAGAGCCGCCGCGCCTCGGGGTCGGTGAACCAGCGGTGGACGAAGCTGGCTTCCTCGCCCCGGAAGCGGGAGTGGTCCCCGAGCAGCGCGATGGCGAGCGGGTTCTGCACGAGCGTCACGTGCAGGTCGGTGATCACCTGCGCGGGGGTGGAGGTCAACCGGGTGAGCAGGTCGAGCATCCCGGGGTGCACGTGCGAGCTCGCACCGCCGCGCGGCACCGGCCGGTTGGCCAGGTGGTAGAGGTGGTCGCGCTCGTCGGCGGTCAGGCGCAACGCACGCGCCAGCGCCGCCAGCATCTGTTCCGACGGCTGCGACCCGGCTCCGCGTTCCAGTTCGTTGTAGTAGTCCGCCGACGCCCCGGCGAGGTGGGCGACCTCCTCGCGGCGCAGCCCCGGCACGCGCCGCCGCGGCCCGGAGACCAGTCCGACCTCTGCGGGGCGGATGCGCTCACGCCGCGAGCGGAGGAACGCGCCCAGCTCGGCGTACTTCATCGAGTTCACGTCCTCCAGTCTGCAGCGGAGCGGGCCACGGACACAGGGGACGACGTCCCCTGTCACCGGTCCGCACGGTCCTGCACGGTAGGGGCATGACAGACACCGACCCCGCCGGCGGACGAGTCGCCATCGTCACCGGGGGTTCGCGCGGCATCGGCCGGGCGGTCGCCCGCGGGCCCGCCGCGGATGGCCTGGCCGTCGTGGTCGACTCCGCAGGCCGCTCAACGCGGCCTGATCCGGCACCGCACTGAACGACAACGAGGAGAACACCCGTGCCATTCGCCAACTTCAAGGTCCCCGCGGGCACCATCAGCGCCGAGGACAAGAAGAAGATCGTCGAGCGCACCACCGAGCTGTACGTCGAGATCTACGGAGAACGCGCCCGGCCGACCACGGTCGTGCTCGTCAACGAGGTCGAGGACGGCGGCTGGGGCGTCGGAGGCAACGTCCTGATCGCCGCGATGCTCAACAGCAACGCCTGACACGCCCCCGAGTACGACGGTCGGACGGCCCGATGGCCCCCACCGGACGCCGAGCCGTCCGCGGTCGGCTCCGCGTGGCGTGCGGGAGGCCACGTCGACCCGGTTCGGGGTGCCGAGCAGGTCGGCCATGGCGTCGTGATCGAGGCGGTTGTACCG
>NZ_JBHWIE010000629.1:0-2538 GCF_042732085.1 Actinosynnema sp. NPDC059797 | reverse complement strand
CGAGCCGAGGGTCTTGAACGTCGGCGCCTTGACCTCGGGGTGCTCCTTGGGGCCGGAGGTGCCCAGGGCGCGCAGCTTGCCCGCCTTGATCTGCTCCAGGTACTCGCCGACACCGGAGATGCCCGCGTCGACCTGGCCGCCCAGCAGCGCCGCCAGCGACTCGCCGCCGCCGGAGTAGGCGACGTAGTTGAGCTTGGCCGGGTCGATGTCCTTGGCCTTGAGCAGCATGGCGGCCAGGATGTGGTCGGTGCCGCCCGCCGAGCCGCCGGTGATCGACACGCCCTGGCCCTTCTCGTCGACGGCGGCCAGCAGGTCCTCGATGGTCCGGTACGGCGAGTCGGCCGGGACCACCACGACCTCGTCCTCGGCGGTCAGCCGGGCGATGGGGGTGGTGTCCTCCAGGCGCTTGTCCACGCCGTTGGTCTCCACCGCGCCCACCATCACCAGGCCGGTGACCATCAGGTAGGTCTCGGAGCGCTCGTTGGCCAGCTTCTGCAGGCCCACCGTGCCGCCCGCGCCGCCGACGTTGCCCACCTGCACGGAGTCGACCAGGTCCGCGCCGGTGATCGCCGCCTGCATCGACCGCGCGGTCTGGTCCCAGCCGCCGCCCGGGTCGGCCGGGGCCATGATCTCCAGCCGGTCGATGTCGCCGCTCGCCGCGCCACCGCCACCGCAGCCCGCGAGCGCCAGGCCCGCGGCGACCGCGGTCGCGAGGAGTCGGGTGCGTCGTCCTGCCATCGGGTCCTCCGTGTTCCACCCCGGGCGTCGCCCGGTCGTCTCCCGACCGGCGCCGTCGCCGTCGGTGGCCGCGAACGCTAAGAGCCCCGAACCGGTGAACAGGGGCAATGGTCGTAAGGGCCGTATTGGTCGTTTAGGTCGTGGCCCGGCTCACACCCGATGGGCCAGAATGTCGCCCCATGCGCCGCCGTTCGGTCCCACTGGGTGTCTCCCTGCTCGCGTTGCAGGTGGTCATCGTGCTGGCCACGGTGTGCGCGGCGGGCCTGATGGCGGCCAAGCTCCAGAGCGACCGCATCCGCGAGGCCTACAAGGACCGGATGCTGTCGGTGGCCGAGAGCGTGGCGCGGCTGCCCTCGGTGGTGGAGGCGTTCGACTCGCCCGACCCGAGCGCGACCATCCAGCCGCTGGCCGAGCTGCTGCGCCAGGCCTCCGGCGTGACCTACGTGGTGGTCACCGACCGCAACGGCGTCCGCTACGCCCACCCCGACCGGCGGCGCATCGGCGAGCGGGTGTCCACCGACCCCAGCGCCGCGCTGTCCGGGCAGGTGTTCGTCGGCACCGAGACCGGCACGCTGGGCACCTCGCTGCGGGCGAAGGTGCCGGTCCGCTCCTCGTCCGGGCAGGTGCTGGGCATGGCGTCGGTGGGCATCCTGGAGAGCGAGCTGGCCGCCGACCTGGCCGAGGACCTGCCCGAGCTGATCGGGTGGCTGGCCGCCGCGGCGCTGGTGGGCGTGCTGGGCGCGGCGCTGGTGACCCGCATGGTCCGCAGGCGCACCTTCCGGCTGGAGCCGGCGGAGATCGCCCAGCTGCTGGAGACCCGCGACGCGATGCTGCACGGCATCCGCGAGGGCGTGGTCGCCGTGGACGAGCGGGGACGGTTGGCGCTGGTCAACGACGAGGCCGTGCGGCTGCTGGGGCTCACCGAGGACCCGACCGGGCGGCCCGCCGCGCAGGTGCTGGAGCACGGCGGCCTGCTGGACCTGGTGCTCGGCGGCGACGACGTGGCCGACCGGCCGGTGCTGGCCGGCGAGCGGGTGCTGGTGGCCAACCGGATGACCGCCCGCACCCACGGCCGCCCGGTGGGCGTGGTGCTGACCCTGCGCGACCGCACCGAGCTGCACGACGCGCTGCGGGAGCTGGACGGGCAGCGGACCGTGACCGAGGTGCTGCGGGCGCAGGCGCACGAGTTCACCAACCACCTGCACGTCATCGGCGGCCTGGTCGAGCTGGACCGCAGGGAGGACGCCGTGGCCTACATCGAGCGGGTCGGCGGGACGGGGTCGGTGACCTCGGAGATCCTCGGCGGCGCGATGGCCGACCCGGCGCTGGCGGCGCTGCTGCTGGCCAAGTCCTCCACCGCGCACGAGCGCGGCGTGGCGCTGCGGCTGGACCCTGCCTCGGAGGTCGTCACCCGCACCGGCGACGACGCGCTGACCGTGCTGGGCAACCTGGTCGACAACGCCGTGGACGCGGTGCGCGCCGGCGGGACCGTGCGGGTGCTGGTGCGGTCGGACGAGGGCGGGGTGCGGGTCGTGGTCGACGACGACGGCCCGGGGGTGGAGCGCTCGGAACGCGGGCGGATCTTCGCCCCCGGGGTGAGTTCCAAGGCGCCGCGCGGCGCCCACGGTCGAGGGATTGGACTGGCGTTGGTGTCCAGGGTGGTGACCCGGCGCAGGGGCCGGGTCGAGGTGTCGGACTCGGAGCTGGGCGGCGCGTCGTTCGACGTGTGGCTGCCGGAGGCGGTCCGGTGAGCGTGCGCACGCTGGTTGTGGACGACGACATAGCGGTGGCCCCCGTGCA
>NZ_JBHWIE010000628.1:0-2582 GCF_042732085.1 Actinosynnema sp. NPDC059797 | reverse complement strand
CGACCACGCCGGCGCCGACCCCGCCGACGACCAGCCGGCGCACCGCGGGCTCCTCGGCCGCCGCGAGCAGGGCGACCACCGCGCCCATCGAGTAGCCGACGAGGTCGACGGCCGGGACGCCGAGGGCCGCGACGACCGCCCTCAGGTCACGGGCCATCCGCGACTCGCCGTACCGCGCTGGGTCCGGCGACTTGCCGGACATGCCGTGCCCGCGCGCGTCGACCCCCACGACCGCGCGCCCGGCCGCGGTGAGCGCGGCCACCGTGCCGCGACCGGCCCACTCGACCAGGGTGTTGGCGGAGAAGCCGTGCTGCAGCACCACCGGCACGGGGTCCGGGCGCACCCCGGCGTCCGGTTCCCAGCGGTGGTGGGCGACCTCGGTGCCGTCGTCCACCACGAGGACGGAGGTCCGGGGCGCGGCGGCGGGCGAGTCGGTCACGAGTTGCCTCCGGGGGAGTCCTCTGCGGCGCCGGGGCTCCGGCGCCGACCACCGTACGTCGCCCGGCGGTGGCGCGTGGCGCGCGGAACCCGTCAGCTCGCCCGGTAAGCGCTTCCCGCGCGGTGCCGGAGGATCGGTCGAGCTGAACGGAGTCGGTTGCGCGGCCGCCGAGGCGGTGAAGCGGAGGTCTCGCATGACCCCCGGCGGGTCAGGTCGTGCGGTGGTCGTGGGCCGCCCGGGCGAGCGCGCGGATCAGCGGGGTTTCGCCGGCGGTGCGCCAGGTGAAGGCCCAGTGGACCGGTGGGGCGTCGCGGACCGGGAGGTAGGTGAGGTTGGGCCAGGGGTAGAAGCGGGCCGCTTCCGCCGGTACCGCGAGGACGGCCTGCCCGGAGACGACCGCTTTGACCTGGTCGTCCCAGCTGGAGACCGACGGGCCGCGCGGGACCGGTCGGCCGGAGGGGGTGCGGAAGGGCTGGAAAGCCTCTTCCATGGCCGCGGGGACCGGTGACGCGGGGTTGACGAAGGTGAGGTCGCCGTAGTCCTCCAGGGACACGGACCCGCGGTCGGCCCAGGGGTGGGAGTCGGCGAGCATCAGGAGGACCGGCGACGTGTGGGTGACGGGCCCGGTGGTGAGGTCCGGTTCGCGGACGGGCAGCCACAGGTGCGCCACGTCGACCTCCCCGGAGCGGAGCTGCGCCAACGGCGTGACGGGGTTGACGTCGCGGTGGTCGACGCGGGTGCCCGGGTGGCGGGTCCGGAACAGCTCGACGATCCCGTCGACCATCCACGCCTGCGGGCCCATGGTGCCCAGCGTCAGCGTTCCACCGGCCCCTCGGGCGGCGGCGGACACGGTCGCGATCCCGTTCATGATCTGCCGGTACCCGGCGTCGAGCTCCCGGTGGAGCTGCTGCCCGGCGGGGGTGAGGCGCACCCTGCGGGTGGTGCGTTCGAACAAGGCGGCGCCGATGCGGCGCTCCTGCTGCTTGATCGCCTGGCTCACGCGCGCCGGGGTGATGCGCAGCCGTTCGGCGGTCCGCCCGAAGTGCAGCTCCTGCGCCAGCGTCAGGAAGATCTCGATGTCCCGCAGCTCCACGCGCCCTCCGAACCCTTAACCCCCAGCTTAACAGTGCGGTTCCGAGGCCGTTCTTTTTCGTCGGGGCCCGGGTGGCGAAGCTGGTGCAGGCGCCACGGCGCGGCGGCGGATCCGACCCGGCCCCGCGCCGCGCACCACCGGCAACGCACGTGAAGGGATCGCTCCAATGACCACCGCGCACCACATCGTCGCCATCGCCTCCGCGATCTGGATCGGTTTCTCGGGGTACTCGCTGTTCTCCAGGCAGCGGTTCGTCGTGGAACCGCTCGAGCGGTACGGGGTGCCGCGGTCGTGGTGGAACTGGCTGGCGCTGGCCAAGTCGGCCGGCGCGCTCGGTCTGGTCGTGGGCTTGTTCGTCCCGGCCGTCGGTGTCGCGGCGGCGGTGGGGCTGGTCCTGTACTTCCTCGGCGCGGCGGCCACGACGGTGCGTGCGCGCTCGTACCGCACCACCGCCTTCCCGCTGCTGTACCTCGTGCCGGCCGCCGCGACGCTGGTGCTGCAACTGGGCGGATGAGCGCCCGCTCGCGGAACGCCTACTTGACGACGTGGAAGGCGGGGTGGGCGCACCACGCCGCCATCGCCGGCGCGTCCAGGTGGACGTGGTCCTCGACGCGGACGCAGCGGCCCGCGCCCTCCAGGTGCCCGAGCAGGTCCGCGGTGGGCGGGGTCTGGAACTCGACGAACATCCAGCCCTCGGTCCGCTCGGCGACGCGACGCGCCAGCCGGCCCAACAGGGGGCGAGCCGCGAGGTCGCCGACGAAGACGTGCAGCCCGATGTCGCACCGCATCGCCCTGCCGGCGGCCCGCTCGACGAGTTCGACCTCCGCCGGGTCGGTCTCGTGGTCGGGCCGGTCGAGGGAGTAGCCGTAGGGCAGGCCGTCCGCGGAGTACCAGGACCGCGGGTCGGCGGCGTACCGGCTCAAGCCCTCGGCCGCCATCTCCGCCACCACGATCGGCTCGACGTGCTCGGCGGGGTACGGGGTCAAGACGGTCAGCGCGGTTCCACCCATGGGTGGAGTGAACAGGGCCCGCGGTCACGGGGCCTTGCGC
>NZ_JBHWIE010000627.1:0-2584 GCF_042732085.1 Actinosynnema sp. NPDC059797 | reverse complement strand
ACCCCCGGCCGCCCCACCACGAAAGGGAGCCCCCATGACTCGCCGCACGACACCGCGCCACCGTCGCGCGCGGACGCTCACGGCGGTGGCGATCGCCGTCGCGGGCGCCGCGGCACCGACGCCCGGCGCTTCCGCCCACACGGCAACGGCGTCGCCGTGCACCCCGGGAGCGGTCTACGGCTCGCCGTTGCCCTCGCGGTCGGTGACGTCCCAGCTCGTCCGAGGGGGGTTCACCTTCCTCGAAGGCCCCACCTGGGACCAGCGGACGGGCACCCTGCTGCTGTCGGACATGCGGAACCCCACCGGCCCGCAGGGCGTGCAACCGTCCTCGGTGCTCCGGTTCACCCCGCCGGCCGCGTTCGAGACGTTCATCGCCGACTCCGGCAGCAACGGCCTCGCGATCACGCCCGACGGCTCGCGGCTGCTCGCCGCCACCCACGACAACCGCACCGTGTCCGCCTACGGCCTGGCCGACCGCGCCCGCACCACCGTCGCGGCCGACCACCAGGGCCGCGCGTTCAACTCCCCCAACGACCTGACCATCGGCGGGGACGGCACCACCTACTTCACCGACCCCACCTTCCAGCGCGGCAACCGCGCCGACGAGCAGGGCGGTCGGACCGGCGTCTTCCGCGTCCGGGACGGCGTGGTCCGCCTCGTCGACGACACGCTGTCCCAGCCGAACGGCGTCGTCCTGTCGCCCGACGGCAGGACGCTCTACGTCGGCGGCGGCAACTCGATCGTGAAGTACACCATCGCCGCCGACGGCTCGACCTCCAACCGCACGGCGTTCGCGAGCATCCGGACGCCCGACGGCGCCACCGTCGACTGCGCGGGCAACCTGTACTGGGCCTCCTACGACGAGGGCCTCGTGCGCGTCTTCTCCCCGACCGGGGCGTTGCTGGGCACCATCTCGGCGGGCCGCAACACCACCAACGCGGCGTTCGGCGGCCCGGACGGCCGGACGCTGTACATCACCTCCGGCACCCCCGGCTCGTTCGGCCTCTACCAGGTGCGCCTCAACGTGCCGGGCAACCCCTACTGAACGCCGTCGGCCGCCCGGGTCCGGTCGACGACCCACCGGGTCAGGGCGTCGAGGTAGCCGGGCGCCAGGCGGGCGCCTCCGTCGGTCCGGACGCGGTGGTCGGCGCCGGGGAACACCTCGACGGTCAGCGTCGCGCGGCCGTCCCGGTCGCGGTGGCAGGCGGCGTCGGTGAACAGGCGGACGCTGTCGGCCACCGGGACCAGCTCCGGCCGCGTCGGATGCCAGGTCGTCGATCGTCGCGTCGAGCCAGTCGCCGGACGACCCGCCGACGCCGCGCTTGTCGTAGGACAGCACGGCGATCCCGGCGTCCACCAGGTGCCGCCGGATCGCCGGGAAGTACGCGTCGTTGTCCCGGTCCGACGGCCCCGACCCGCCGACCATGACCACCCCCGGCGCCGGCGCGCCGCGGTCGGGCAGGCTCAGCGAACCGGCCAGCACCACCCCGGCGTTGGCGAAAGTGACGTCCTCCGACAAGGTTCCCCCTGAAGTCGACGCTGGTGGCAGCGCAACGCCGGGGTCCACCCGGTTCGGGGACGACGACACCGCCCGCCGGCCGTCACCGCGCCACCCCGTGCCCGTCCCCCGCTTCGCCGGGTTGGCGCGCGTACCGGCGCAGGGCCAGGCTCACGGCGGCGGCGACGAGGAACAGGGCCGTCGCGGCGTACAGCACGGTCATCCTGGGGCTCTGCCCGAGGCTCTCGGCCACCGCCGGCGAGCGCGGGGTGTTGAGGACCACGTGGACGTACAGGAAGAGCGCGGGCACGTAGACCAGCCACCACAGGCGTCGGCTCCACCGCTTGAGGTCGTAGCCGTCCAGCGGTCGGACCGGCACCAGGCCGAAGACGGCGGCCTGGACCCCCAGCACGAGCACCACGCACGCGGCGTGCCCGAGGGTGTAGGTCCCCGGTCCCGCGTGGCGGGCCTGCTGGATCACCGGCTCGGCGGCGACCCACAGCCCCAGGCACACCACCAGGACCGAGAGGGCACCACCGAAGGTCGCGCGCCCCTTGTGCGGCCCCTCGGGCTCGACGACGAGGGCGATGTACACGATCACCAGGCCGTAGACGTACGGCACGGGCGACCCCGACAGGCGCGACGCGGTGGCCATGGCGGCGGCGACGGCGAAACCCAGCCCGACCGCGCGGATCCGGGACGGTCCGCGCACCCTCCTGAGCAGCAGGTCCTTGGGCGTCTCGTAGGCGAGCGCCACCAGCACCAGCGCGACCGCGCCGGCGCCGACCTTGAGCTGCACGCCGCCGTCGAGGAAGCTCCTGTTCTGCGCGTCGGCCCACGCCAGCAGCACGCCCCCGACCAGCGCACAGGCCGGGAGGCGCAACCACCCGGGCACGCGGGGCGCGGCCGTGCCCCGACCCCGCACGGCCGGGGTCCGGACCAGTTCGACCACCTTGTTGACCAGGTCGGCGGGGAAGGCGGCCTCCAGCAGCAGCACCAGGACGAGCAGCCACCCTGTCAGCGCGGCGCTGGTGGCCAGCTCCGCGAGGTCGGTGGACACCTCGTGCCACGTGGGCAGGCCCAGGA
>NZ_JBHWIE010000626.1:0-2605 GCF_042732085.1 Actinosynnema sp. NPDC059797 | reverse complement strand
GACCGGCACGCACCCGGCCGCGGAGGTGGTCGCCTCGTCGGCGATCGACCGCGTCGTCGGCGTGGGCGTGCCGGTCTCGCCCGGCGACCCGGTCGAGACGCTGGGCTTCCTGCGGCCGGTCCACCGGGACGGCGAGCTGGTGCTGCTGGTGGAACCGGCGGTGGGCGGCGTGCTGCGGCCGATCGAGGTGGAGGACCCGCACGAGTGCTGCGGCGGGGCGCACTGACGGTGGGCCTCCCCCGCCGTCCTCGGGTTCGGCGGGCACCGACTGCACTTTGCGGGACCACGCCCACTGTCGGTCCGCTCACCCCGAAGCTTCGGTAGCCCCACGAGAGCAGCCGTGTGCGGTGCTGTGCGGGCCGCAGAGCCTCCACTTTCAACGGAACGTTACTCACTGGAACGGCCTAGTAACCCACTGGTCACAATTCCCGATTTCCCAGCCACGAGAGTGAAGAGGGAAGTGGGACATGAGATCCAGACACCTGACCGGGGCGGCGGCGCTGACCGTCGTCGCCCTGGTCGCGAGCCAGGTCCAAGCTCATGCCACCGACGGCAACCTGCCGGGCGGCACCAGCATCTCCGTGGACATCACCAGCCCGGCCCCCGGCACCGTCGTGCCGCAGGGACCCGTGACGGTCACCGGCACGGCGTCCGTCGGCACGGGCGTCGCGGTCAAGGACACCGCGCTGACCTACGTCGTGGACGTGTCGGGCAGCACCGCGAGCGCCTGCGCCGGCGGTGACGTCCTGTCCTGCGAGCGCACCGCGGTGGCCAACCTGAACGCCATCGCGGCGGCGCCGAACACCGTGGTCGGCAGCGTGGGCGCGGTGGTGTTCGGCAACTCCGCCGCGACCGTGGACGTGGGACCGGCGGCGGGCGACCAACTCCTGACCGCGCCGGAGACCGACGCCAACGGCAACGGCGTCCGGGACGTGGAGGAGGCCGTCGGCTCGGCCGTGCAGGGCGGCGTGAACCTGTTCACCCCCAAGTCCGCCGGCACCGGCACCAGCTTCGTGCCCGCCGTGCAGGCCGCGACCACGGTGACCAACGCCCAGTCGCAGGCCCGCAAGGTCGTGCTGTTCCTGTCCGACGGCTTCGCCGCGGGCGACGTCACCGGTGTCGCGGGCGCGGTGCCCGCCAACGTCGACTACTACACCTTCGCCGTCGGCCCCGGCTCGGCCTGCAACAGCGGCGACTACAACGCCAGCCTCCAGGCCATCGCCGACCTCACCGGCGGCACCTGCACGGCGGTGCCCGACCCGGCCAACCTGCCGAACGTGGTGCCCGGCGTCATCGCCTCGCAGCTGACGAACCTGACGCTGAGCGTGAACGGCGGCGCGCCGACGCAGATCACCAACGTCACCCCGGCGCTGCCCGAGACCGGCCCGGCTTCGGTGAACTACACCGCGACCACCGGCGCCCTGACCTCCGGCACGCACGAGCTGTGCGTGACCGCCCACGGCACCGACGGCGGCGGCGCGGGCACGGTCACCGAGTGCACCACGGTGATCGTCAACGACCCTCCGGTGGTCGAGGCGGGCGGCCCGTACTCGGGCCAGGAGGGCACCCCGGTGGCGTTGGCCGGCAGCGTCGTCGACCCTGACGGGCCGTCGCTGTCGACGCAGTGGAGCGCGACGCCGCAGTCCGGCGTCGACCCCGGCACCACGTGCGCCTTCTCCGCGCCCACCTCGCTGAACACCACCGTCACGTGCAACGACGACGGCGTCTGGTCGCTGACCCTGACCGCGAACGACGGCCTGCACCCCGACGTGGTCGCCACGACCACGCTCACCCTGACCAACGTGGCCCCGCAGGTGACGATCTCCTCGCCGGCGAACGGTTCGCTGGTGCTGCGCAACGCGCCGGTCACGGTCACCGCGCCGTTCACCGACATCGCCACGCACGACACCCACACGTGCACCGTCGACTTCGACGACGGCACGCCCGCGGTGGTCGGCACGGTCGCGCAGGGCGCGGGCTCGGGCACCTGTTCCGCCACGCACTCCTACGCCGGTGTCGGCGCGCACGACGTGCTGGTGACGGTCACCGACGACGACGGCGGTTCCGCCACCGCCGTGGTCCGGGTCGTGTCCCACGTGCGGGCGGAGGCGTGGTCGCTGAGCGCCTCGGGCCTGGTCACCGTCGCCAAGACGCCGCACGCCACCTGCCCGCCGTCCTCGGACAAGACCACGGCCTCGGTGAACGTGCTCGGCCTGGCCTCGGTGCAGGCGCTGCACGCCGACTGCTTCCTCGACACCGCGACGGGCCGCACCGACGCGGGCGCCGAGGTGTCGAGCGCGAGCCTGCTGGGCGGCGCGATCACCGTGTCCGACATCGAGACCAGCTGCGTGGCGAACGAGCAGGGCCTGTCCAGCTCGTCGCGGGTCGGCACGCTGAACGGCCAGCCGATCGGCACCGCGCCGCTCACGATCGGCGTGCCGGGCGTGGCGACCGTCCACCTGAACCAGACGGTCGTGGGGCCGAACGGCCAGCGCGCGCAGTACGCCGTGCGGGTCGTGACCCTGCTGGGCCAGGAGATCATCCTGTCCGGTTGCCGGATGGGCTTCTGAACCCGTGACGCGTGGAGGGCCCGGCCGCTCGGGTG
>NZ_JBHWIE010000625.1:0-2631 GCF_042732085.1 Actinosynnema sp. NPDC059797 | reverse complement strand
TCCCGCTACCGGGGCGTCTTCGAGGAGCGGATGACGTAGCTGCTGGAGGAGATCCGGGCGCGCCAGGACGAGCTGGTCGTGTTCATCGACGAGCTGCACACCGTCGTCGGCGCGGGTGGGGGAGAGGGCTCGATGAGCGCGGGCAACATCCTCAAGCCGGCGCTGGCGCGGGGCGAGCTGCACATCGTCGGCGCGACGACGCTGGACGAGTACCGCCGCGACGTCGAGTCCGACCCGGCGCTGGAACGCCGCTTCCAGCCCGTGCTGGTGCCCGAGCCGACCGTGGCGGACACGGTCGCGATCCTGCGCGGCCTGCGCGACCGGTACGAGGCGCACCACCAGGTCCGGTTCGCCGACGAGGCGCTGGACGCGGCGGCGACGCTCGCCGACCGCTACCTCACCGACCGGTTCCTGCCGGACAAGGCCATCGACCTGGTCGACCAGGCGGGCGCGCGGGTGCGGCTGCGCGCGAGCCGCGGCGGCGCCGGGGCGCGGGACCTCCAGTCCCGGCTGGACCAGCTCCAGCGCGACCGGGACCAGGCGGTCGGCGAGGAGGATTACGAGCGGGCCGCCCGGCTGCGCGACTCGATCGCCGAGGTGCGGCGCGACATCGAGCGCGCCCGCGCCGCCGGCCCGCCGGCCGACGTGCCGGAGGTGGTCACCGAGGACATCGCCGAGGTCGTCGCCAGGCTGACGGGCATCCCCGTCAACCGGCTCACCCAGGAGGAGCGCGAACGCCTGCTGCACCTCGACGAGCACCTGCACGGCCGGGTCGTGGGCCAGGACGAGGCGGTGGAGGCGGTGGCCGAGGCCGTGCGGCGCTCCCGCGCCGGGTTCGCGGAGCCGGGTCGGCCCTCGGGCAGCTTCCTGTTCCTCGGCCCGACCGGCGTGGGCAAGACCGAGCTGGCCCGCAGCCTGGCCGAGGCCCTGTTCGGCGACGAGCACCACATGATCCGCCTGGACATGAGCGAGTACGGCGAGCGGCACACGGTCAGCAGGCTCGTCGGCTCACCGCCCGGCTACGTCGGCTACGAGGACGCCGGGCAGCTCACCGAGGCCGTCCGCAGGCAGCCCTACTCCGTGGTCCTGCTCGACGAGATCGAGAAGGCCCACCCGGACGTGTTCAACGTCCTGCTCCAGGTGCTCGACGACGGCAGGCTCACCGACGGCCGGGGCCGCACGGTGAACTTCACCAACACCGTCGTGATCATGACCAGCAACATCGGCTCGGACCTGATCACCTCCAGCACGCAGGGCGCGCTCGGCTTCTCGCCCGCCGACGAGCGCGACACCGACCAGCCGCTGCGCGAGCGGCTCATGCGGAGGCTGCGCGAGACGTTCCGGCCGGAGTTCCTCAACCGCGTCGACGAGATCATCGTCTTCCGCCGGCTGGAGGTCGAGCAGCTGCACCGCATCACCGAGCTGCTGCTGGAGCACACCAAGCGCCGGGCCCACGCCCAGGACATCGAGCTGGAGTTCACCCCCGAAGCGGTCGACTGGCTGGCCCGGCGCGGCCACCAGCCCGAGTTCGGCGCGCGCCCGCTGCGGCGCACCATCCAGCAGCAGGTCGACAACCGGCTGTCGCGGATGCTGCTGGACGGCTCCCTGGTCCCCGGCTCCCACGTGCGCGTCGACGCCGACGACGACCGGCTGGTGGTCGCCGCCACGGGCTGAGCCGATCGGCCCCACCACGGCCCCGCTTCCGGCCCCACCGCGCCCGGACTCCGGGCGCGATCCTCGGAACACGCGGCGGGCGGCCCGCCGTGCGGTTACCATGAGTATCGGGGGAAACACCGAGAGAGAGGAGGTGCCGGGGTGAGCTTCGTGCAGTTCCTCGGCACGGCCGCGCAGCAGCAGCCGGAACAGGTGCCGGGGTTGGCGGTGGTGGTGCTGTTCGCCGTTCAGGGGGTGGCGGCGTTGTGCCTGTTCCTGATGGCCTACCTGGGTGCCAACGAGAAGTTGCCCCGCAACGCGTTCTTCGGGCTGCGCACCGGCCAGTCCCGGGCCGACGACGAGACCTGGCGGCACGTCCACCGGACGGCCGCGCCCTTCGCCTGCGCCGCCGGGGTCGCGGCGCTCGCCGGCCTGGGCGCGCTGGCGCTGACCACCGACCGGGCCGCGCTGTTCCTCGCGACCCTGCTGATCACCAACGTGGTCGTGGTCGTGTTCATCGGGCTCGCGATGACCCACGGCCACCGGGGCCTGCCCGTCAGCTGACGCCGCCCCCGGCGAGCCGCGCGCCGCGCAGGCGGTGGAGCGAGGCCGTGACGTCGGAGGTGAAGTAGACGTCCCCGTCCCGGCCCACCGCGACACCGGTCGGGATGTAGACCTGCGGGATGTCCGGCACCGGCCAGAAGCCGATCGGCAGGCCGTCCCGGAGCGTGGCGAGCGCGCCCGAGCGCGGGTCGAGCGACACCAGCCGCGCGCGGCCGACCTCGGCGACCACCAGCGCCCCGCCGGGCGCGACGGCGAGCCCTTCCGGCTGGTCCAGGCCCGCCACCACCACCGACCGGGCGCCGGTCGCCACGTCCACGCGGGTCACCCGGCCGCCGGCCGTCTCGCTCACGTACACCGACCGGCCGCCGGCCGGCGCCAGCATCGTCGGCCCGTCGAGGCCCGCGACCGCGGTCG
>NZ_JBHWIE010000624.1:0-2642 GCF_042732085.1 Actinosynnema sp. NPDC059797 | reverse complement strand
CCATGGCGCCGCGGACGCGCGCCGCGACCACGGGGTCCTCCCGGACGACGGCCCAGACGGCGCGGGCGCCCGCGTCACCCGCCTTGACCATGCCGCGCACCTGCTCTAGCAGTTCCGCGGCGGGCAGGTGCGCCCAAGCCGCCGCGATCCTCTGGGCCTTCGTCACGTCGCCATCATTACCCGCTGTACCCCATCCGGTAGGCAAGACGCTGTGTAATCCACATCTCGTTTGCGGAACGGAACGGCCCGCTCCGGCACCCCTCGTCCTCCCCGCGCGAACTTCGGGCCCCCCGATCACCGCCCACCGTACGCCGTGGATCACGGAACGTCACCGCCCCAGGGGGAAGGCCGGTGGTCCGAGGTGGTCATCAGGGTTCGTGGACGCGCACTGCCGCACGGCGAGCACGTGGACCTCTGCGCCGACGGCGAACCCGATCGCGGTGGTCCTGCGGGGGCGGTGCGTGCGCGGACCGCGCTGAGCCGGACGCGCTGAGCCGGACGCGCTGAGCCGGGTGCGCGGTCCCGGCGGTCACGCGCGGGGCTGGGCCTCCGGGCTGGGCTTGCGGCCCGGCTTGAACGGGACGGTCAGGAAGGCGATCTCGACGGGGTGCTCGTAGCGCTTGCCGTTGATCGGGTCGTGCCGCATGAACTCCGGCGGGTCGATGTGGACCTCGACGTCGTACTCGCCCTCGCCGGGCATGGTGAAGTTCGTGCCGTAGTGGTACAGGAACGGGTGCCACAGGAACGGCAGGCGGGCGTCGAGCACCTCCTCGCCGTCCCGGGTGACGGTGACGGTCACGTCCAGCTCGGGGATGAACCGGCCGTCCGCCGCGTCCGCGACCGCGATCTCCAGGTGGCCGTTGGCGTCCTCGGGTGCCTCCTCCCACACCAGGCGGCCGTCCCGGCGGGCGTACATGCCCTCCGCGTCCTCCTGCACCAGCGCCACCAGGAACTCGCCGGCCTGCTTCACCACCGCGCCGGACTCCTCGCGCATGGCGTCCAGGGCCCGGAGGTAGGCGGTGCCCTCGGCGCGGGCCACGTCGAGCTGGCCGGGGTCGGCCTCGTTGCTCGCCCTCATCGGCGGGGTGGTGCCCGGTGTGCTCATCACGCCTCCTGGACGTCGTCGGGGTGTCGAGCGGGTGGCTACCCGCTCGCGGTCGTCCGATGTGCCGGCACCGGCAGCTCACCCTTTCGGGAGCGGGTGGGGCACCATCACCACGTGCCGGGTGGTGCACCGCTGGACGCCGGGGAGGCGTCACCGGACGGCCGGGACGCCGCGCCCGGCCAGCGGGCGCACGCCTCCGCCGCGGGAGCGGTCGTGCAGGCGGGGCGCGACGTCACCCTGACCGTCGAGCAGCACGTCCACCGCGCGGCGTGGCCGACGGGGCTGTGGTTCACCGCCGTTGCCGCGCTGATCGGCGGCCTGGTGGCCGCGGGTGCCCTCCTGGTGCTGCGCAGCGGCGCGCTGGGCCGGGAGGTGCCCGCGTGGACCGTGCCCGCCGCCGTCGTGCCCGCCGCCGTCGTGCCCGTCGCGGCCCAGGTCCACCACCTGCGGCGGCTCCTGGCGACCAGGCGCGACTACCTGGGCGGGTTCGTGGTGGCGACCGAGGTGCACCGCCTGCGGCCCGACCTGGTCGAGTTCTGCGCCGAGGTCGCGCTGCCGGTCGTGTTCACCGACATCGAGCCGTTCGACGACCCGGCGGACTACCCGGACAACGCGGCCTTCGTCGGCTACCTCGGCACCGACATCGGCGCGCTGGCCGGCCGCTGGCTGGTGGAGCGGCTGCGGGGCGTGCCGGGCCCGCACGTCCTGGTCGTGGCGAGCCGGGAGCACGCCGACCGGCAGGCGCGGTGCGCCGAGGTGCTGCGCGAAGCCCTGCCGGACGTCCTCGTGGTCGTCGACGACAGCTGCGCCTTCACCCGTTCGCGCGCCCACGACGCCGTGCTCGCCCACGTCCGCTCGCTCGACGCGCGGAGCGGTCGGCTCGACGCCGTGTTCTGCACCAACGACGAGATGGCGCTGGGCGCGGTCGACGCGTTGCGGGCGGCGGGCTCGCGGGCCGCGGCCGACGCGGTGGTCATCGGCGTGGACGGGGTCCTCGACGCCCTGGCCCTCATCGACGCCGGCGCCGGCCCCCTGCGCGCGACCGTGGTGCAGGACGCGCACCGGCTCGCCGAGAGCGCGTTCCACGTGCTGGAGCGGATGCACGACGGCCGGGCGGTGCCCAAGCGCACCGTCCTGGACCCCTACATCCACCGGGGCCGGGGATGACACCCGCGGTGGTCGTGATCACTCTCACGTCTGCTCACGGTATCGATTCTCCTTGGCGCCTCGTTTTCCGGGTTCACCCGGAGTGATCGCCCTGCGGGCGTGCGGAAATAGTTCAATCTCTTTCCCATTACCGCCGTAACGGCCCGTGACCAGCTTCGAATCGATTCGACTGGCGTCTCGTTTGGCCGCCGGGATTGGTTGGCAGGTTTTGCGAAAACTTTCAGGTACGTGAACTTCGCTCGTAAATGTTTCGCGTTCCGGCTCGCTGAATCAATCCGCCATTGACTCCGGCGATAAAGGTCTGCATGTTGGTCCCACCCATCCCCTCGTCACAGGAGTCACGACGTGGTCACCCTCGCCGAGGTAGCTC
>NZ_JBHWIE010000623.1:0-2667 GCF_042732085.1 Actinosynnema sp. NPDC059797 | reverse complement strand
AAAACCTCAACCTCACGACGCCGGCGCAGAAGAATTTAAAACACGCCGGCCGCGATGAACGCGGCGGCCAGCCACCCGTGGGCGTCGCCGGTCCAGTGGCTGATCAGGGCGGAGAACACGTAGGCGTCCACCAGGCCGGCCGACGCCGCCAGGGCCACGTCGACCGCGGTCGCCCCGGGGAGGACCCACCACCGGGTCATCAATTCCCCCTGCTCCGGCAGGAGTGGAGGATGATGCAGATCGACGCGGGCTTGCCGGGGAAGACGTCCTCGAAGTCCTCGAACGTCGGCCTCCGCTGGGCGTCCTCCGCGGCGGGCACGGCGCGCAGCAGCTCCTCGGTCACGGCGTCGCGCAGCCCGGTCTCGATGACGCCGAGGTCCTCCAGGGCGGCCCACACGTCGTGGTCGTGCTCGGCCACGGCGCGGTCCAGTTCCCCGCGGGTGGTCTCCCCGACGCGGGGCCGGTAGCGCGAGGCGTTCGCGGCGGTGACGCCACCCGCCTCGCCGCCGTCGCCGGTGGGCACGAACCGCACCCGCACGCCCGCGAGCCGCTCCAGGCGCCGCGACGAGTCCAGGTGGTCGGAGTCCGGCGCCAGGGGCAGCACCAGCAGGTCGATGCCGTCGGCGGCCTTGGCGAGCACCCTGGCGCCCTCCGGCACCAGCACCTCGTCCGGCGAGGTCAAGACGCCGGTGGCGAGGTGGCCCTCCCACGGCGCACCCTCGAAACCACGCGCCTGCACGGACACGACCAGTCGCACGTCGGAACCGGACACTTTTCCTCCCCTTTTCGCCTCGGCCCTTTTCCTCGGGCGCGGACGGGCGCTTCGCGCGCCGGGCGCGAGTCATTTCCCGATCCGCACCGACAATGGCACCACCCCTGCCGGTCCCTATCGTCCCCCCGGCGGCGGAGCTTGACCGTCCACCTCCGGTCTTACCTCGATCGGGCGACGACGCGGGCGCGGGACGAGGCCCGGAATCCCACCCAGGACAGACGAAAGCCGTCACCGAATTCTCCACCATTGTCGGTGAAATCAAACGGCGAGCAATGCGGGGAGGCGGTCCCGATGTCGATCGAAACCATTCCGGCGACCGGCGGACCGGTGCTGTCCGAACGAGTGCGCGCGCGTCCGGCGGCCCAGCGGCCGCCGTGGCCGGAGCACCGGGCGCGGCGGTTCCGGGCACGGCTGGCGGGACTGCCCGGACTGGTGACGGCCGACGAGGTCGCGGCGCTGGGCTCGGCGCTGGCCGAGGTGGTGGCGGGCAGGCGGCTGGTGCTCCAGGCCGGTGACCACGTCGAGCCGTTCGCCGAGTGCGCGCCCGAGCACCTGGTCCGCAAGACCGCGCTGCTGGACGTGCTCGCGCGGGCGCTGGGCCGGAGCCGCCCGGTGGCGCGGGTCGGCCGGTTCGCGGGCCAGTTCGCCACGTCGCGGTCCGACCCGACCGAGGTGGTCGACGGCGTGGAGCTGCCGGTGTACCGGGGCGACCTGGTCAACGCGCCGCAGCCGGACGCGCACGCCCGGCGGGCCGACCCGGCGCGGCTGGTCGCGGGCTACCACGCGGCGCGGACGGCGACGGCGTTCCTGCGGGAGCGCGGCCCGTGGACGTGGACCGGCCACGAGGCGCTGGTGCTGGACTACGAGCTGCCGCTGGTGCGCCGGGACGAGCGGGGCGCGGCCCTGCTGACCTCGACGCACTGGCCGTGGCTCGGCGACCGCACCCGCGACCCGGGGGGCGCGCACGTCGAGCTGCTCGCCTCGGTGGTCAACCCGGTGGCGTGCGAGGTCGGACCGGGCACGGACCGGGACGAGCTGCTGGCGCTGTGCGAGCGGCTGGACCCCGACCGCGTGCCGGGCAGGCTCACGCTGATCGCCCGGCTCGGCGCGGACCGCGTGTCGGCGGTGCTCCTGCCGCTGGTGACCGCGGTGCGCGCGGCGGGCCACCCGGTGATCTGGCTGTGCGACCCGGTGCGCGGCAACGGCGCCGTCGACGCCGGCGGGGACGAGGACCGGCTCGTCGACGCGGCGGTCCGCGAGGTGGCGGACTTCCGGGCGACCGTGCGCGTGGCCGGCGCGGTGGCGGGCGGGCTGCACCTGGGGACCACGCCCGACCACGCGGCCGGGCGCCGGTGGAACGGCTCCGCGACCCGCACGAGCCCGCGCGGCCCCCTGCTCGACCCCGGCCAGGCGCTCGCGGTCGTCGCGGCGTGGCACGACGTGGACTGAAGACTGCCGAGGCCCAGGAGGAGAAGTGTTGCGCACCAACGAGGTCACGTCACCGCGGTGTTCGTTCCGGACCGCGCGCGAGTTCGAGGACATGGCGGGCGCCGAGGTGCTGGGCGCGATCCGCCACTCGGACCGGGCGGGCCCGGTCCGGTGGGAGCGCGACCGCCCGGTGCTGCCGCTGCACGTGGTCCGGCCCGGGGTGCCGGAGGTGGTGGAGGTGTGGACCGCCACCGGCCCGGTGAGCACCGGCGAGCACCGGGGCCTGCACTACGCCCACGACGGCGAGGTGCTGTTCGGCGCGGCGAGCACCGGGACGTCGGCCGGGTGCGGCGAGGCCGTGCGCGAGGCGTACCTGGCGGCGTTCGACCTGGTCGACCGGCTGGGTTACCCGCACCTGTTCCGGACGTGGAACGCGATCGGGGGCATCACCGACCGGGACGCCGACG
>NZ_JBHWIE010000622.1:0-2675 GCF_042732085.1 Actinosynnema sp. NPDC059797 | reverse complement strand
GGGCTGGGCCAGGTCGAGGCGCTCATGGGCATCGTCCCGGGCGGCGGTGGCACGCAGTACCTGGCCGGTCGGGTCGGGCGCAACCGCGCGCTGGAGGTGGTGCTCGGCGCCGGGCTGTACGACGCGGAACTCGCCGAGCGCTACGGCTGGGTCAACCGGGCCCTGCCCGCCGACGAACTGGACGCCTTCGTCGACCGGCTCGCCCGTGACATCGCGGCCCTGCCGGAGGGCGTCATCGCCGCGGCCAAGCGCACCATCGCCCCCGACGACCTGGCCGCGGGACTGGCGCGGGAGAACGACGCCTGGGCCGGTCTCGTCCGCCGCCCCGCGGCCGGGCGGTTGATCGGCGGCGGACTGGCCGCGGGCGCCCAGACCCGCGACGGCGAACGGGACCTGGAGGCCCTGATGCGGGACGTGGCGGTCAGGACCGCCTGATCCCCGACGGGTGGGCTGGAGCAGCGGGAACGGGTGCCGTCCAGCCGGTGGAGCGGATCCACTCGGCCAGGTCCCGGGTGGACGGCTCGATCGCCCGCACCGCCGCGAGGTCCGACGGGTGTTCGGACGCCTCGGCGAACCGGCGGAACATCGCCTTGTCGAGGTCGTTGCCGAGGACGCTCAGCGGCAGGGCCTCGTAGCGTGACGGCAGCCCGGCGCGCGCGCCGAACGCGGCCGCGATCCGGGGGCCCGTCAGCTCGTCGCCGACGACCTCGACGGCTCCGCCGGGCACGTCCGCGGTGTCGAGCAGGATCGCGGCGGCGACCCGGCCGATGTCCTTGATCGAGACCATCTTCAGGGCGACGTCGTCCGGCAGCGGCAGCCTCAGCACGATCGTCCCGCCCTCCAGGCTCGGCGCCATCACGGTCGCGAAGTTCTCCATGAAGGCGGCCGGGCGAACCATCGTGGCCCTCAGGCCGGAGAGCTTCAGGTACTCCTCGATCCGGTGCTTCGAGTCGTGGTGCGGCACGCCCGTTTCGCGATCCGCGCCGAAGACCGAGTTGAACACGACGTGCGGCACGCGCGCCGCGGCCGCCGCGTCGACGAGGGCGGTGCCCACTCGGACCTCCTCCTCGACCTCCTCGGGGCTGTTCGCCTCCGGGGTCATGAAGTAGAACGCGTCGACCGCCTCCAGCGCGGCGACCGTCGACGCCGGGTCGTCGATCCGGGCGGTCGACAGCTCGACGCCCCGGGCGGCCAGCGCCCGCGCCCGGTCGGACCCGGGGGAGCGGACGAGGGCCCGCACCCGCGCTCCCCGGGGCAGGAGCGCGTCGACGACCGCCCCGCCCTGCTGCCCCGTCGCGCCGAAGACCGCGATCGTGCCGAGTTCCCGCGTGTTCATGACACCCCCAGTTGGTTCACGTTAGGAACTATATTAGTTCCTAACGTGAACTTTCGCCAGGTGCGCGGGTGCCCCGCGAGGCACTGCGCGGTAGGTCAGGACGAGGTGGACGGCAAGACACCCGACGCGTCCACGATCGCGGTGGCGAAGCGTTCGAAGTCGCGCCGGTCGTCGGTGTCGAGGTCCCTCGCGATGTCGGGCAGGCGCTTGGTGGTCTCGGCGTACACGGCCTCGGCGAGCACCTTCCCCGCGGGCGTCACCTCGAGCATGATGACCCGCCGGTCCTGCTCCGAGCCCACCCGGCTCACCAGGTCGCGGCGCTCGATGCGGTCGACGAGCTGGCTCAGCGCGTTCTTGCTCAAGCCGAGCGAGGCCGCGAGGTACGCCATCTGCCGCGGCACGTCCTTGACCGCGCACAGCAGCGTGGCCTGCGAGGGGGTCAGGTCGTACTCGGCGCAGATCTGCGCGTACCTGCGCTGGATCAGGACCGAGAGCCAGAAGAGCTTGTCGCCGTAGTCCACGCCCGCCGCCCGTCGTCCGGTGCCCGACACCCAGTCTACCGACGCCGACCGGCTTGCCCGACCGTCGAACGGACGGCGAAATCCGCCTTGCCCGGCCCGACCCGGAGCGCCGCGACCCTGCGCCTGCGGCTGCTAGTACACGACGTGCTTGCCACCGTCCACGATGACCGACTCCCCGGTGACCTGGTCCATCGCCAGCAGCCCCAGCACGGCCTGCGCCACGTGACCGGGCTCCGACGTGCGGCCGAGCGGCACGCTCCGCCGCTCGGCCCCGGCCCGCTCGGCGAACCCCTCCTCGCCGTGCAGGCCGGTCTGCCACCGGGTGGCCACCGTGCCCGGCGAGACGGTGTTGACGCGCACCTCCGGCGCGAGCGCCGCGGCGAGGTTGCGGGTCAGCTGAGCCAGCGCGGCCTTGCTCACGCCGTAGGCGATGGACGACCCGCCCGCCCGGTAGGCGGAGATGGAGGCGATGTTGACCACCGCGCCGCGGGAGGCCCGCAGCGCCCCGGCGAACGCTCGGGTGACGCGGAACGGGCCCACCACGTTGACGTCGAGCACGTGGTGGAACACCTCGTCGGTGAGCGCGTCGAGGTCGGCGTGCGGCACGGCCCGCGTGGTGCCCGCGTTGTTGACCAGCACGTCGACCCGGCCGAACCGGTCCCGAACCCGCTCGGCCAGCCCGCGCACCTGCCCGTCGTCGGCCACGTCGACGCGCTCGGCCACCGCCTCGCACCCGGTCGCGGCCAGTTCGGCGACGGCGGAGCGCGCGTTGGCCCCCGACCGGGACCAGGTGACCACCACGCCGCGGCAGCCGGCGC
>NZ_JBHWIE010000621.1:0-2677 GCF_042732085.1 Actinosynnema sp. NPDC059797 | reverse complement strand
GCCTACACCTACCTGGTGGAGCGCAACCGCGACCGCGACACCCTCGACCCGGGCGCCCACGCGGACGAGATGCGGCGCCTGGCCGAGGGCTACGGCGGTCCGTGGCCGGAGGTCCGGGCCGCGCTGACCGACCCGGCGGTGGTCAACTACACGTGGTTCCACCGGCTGCTGGTCGACGGGCCGTGGCACCGGGGCCGGGTGGTGCTGGTCGGCGACGCCGCCCACGCCTGCCCGCCCACGCTGGCCCAGGGCGCGGCCATGTCCCTGGAGGACGCGCTGGTCCTGGCCGAGCTGCTGGCCGCGCGCGACACCTGGGACGACGCGCTGCTCACCGCCTACCGGGACCGCCGGTACCCGCGCGTGCGCGCGGTCGTGGACGCCTCGGTGCAGCTCGGGCAGTGGCTGCTGGACGGGGTGCGCGACGCCGACGTGCCGGGCCTGATGGGCCGCACCATGGCCGTGCTGGCGGCGCGACCGTGACCGCGCCGACCGTGACCGCGTCAACCGTGGACGTGTCGACCGTGGACGTGCCGACCGTGACCGCGCCGACCGTGACCGCGCCGACCGTGGACGTGCACGCCCACGTCCTGCTGCCCGAGGTCGACCGCCTGGTGGCGGACGAGCCCGGCCTCGCCGCCGCCCGCGCCCTGGACGCCCGCCGCAACGGCCCCGACGCCCTGGCCGTCAGCGGCGCCATGGTCCGCGACCGGCTGGCGCCGCTGACCGACGTGGCGCACCGGCTGGCCGCCATGGACGCCGCCGGCGTGGACGTGCAGCTGGTGAGCCCGTCGCCGTCGCACTACCACTACTGGGCCGACCGGGAGGTCGCCCGCGCGGTGTGCGAGACGGCCAACACCGCCACGGCCGAGCACTGCGCGCACGCCCCCGACCGGCTGCACGGCCTCGGCTTGGTCCCGCTGCAACACCCCGACCTGGCGGTGGGGGCGCTCGACCACGCGTTGAGCGCAGGGCTGCGCGGCGTGGAGATCGGCAGCCACGCGCCCGGCCGCGAGCTGTCCGACCCGGCCTACGAGCCGTTCTGGGAGCTGGCCGCCGAGACCGGCGCGATCGTGTTCCTGCACCCGTTCGGGTGCACGCTCGACGAGCGGCTGGACCGCTGGTACCTGTCCAACAGCGTCGGCCAGCCGGTGGAGAACGCCGTCGCGCTGTCCCACCTGATCTTCTCCGGCGTGCTGGACCGCCACCCGGCCCTCACGGTGGTCGCCGCGCACGGCGGCGGCTACCTGCCCACCCACCTCGGCCGCGCCGACCACGCCTGGCGCGTCCGGCCCGACGCGAAGGGCTGCGCCCACCCGCCCAGCCACTACGCCAGGCGACTGCGGTTCGACTCGCTGGTCCACGACCCGCTGGTGCTGCGCGAACTGGTCCGCGTCGCCGGCCCGGACCGGGTGCTGCTCGGCTCGGACTTCCCCTTCGACATGGGCTCCGACGACCCGGTGGCCGCCCTGCGCGCCGCGGACCTGCCCGAACCCGACTTCCACGCCGTCCGCGGCGGCAACGCCGCCGCCCTGCTCAACCTGGAGGAGAACCGGTGACCAGGCGATTGCTCACCCACCTGCGGCACGTCGACCTCGCCGTGCCCGACTACGACAAGCAGCGCGAGTTCTACGCCGGCGTCTGGGGCCTGACCGAGGTCGCAGGCGACTCGGGCCTGAGCTTCCTGGCCGCCGAGGGCTCGCCCGAGCAGTACGTGGTGCGGTTGCGCAAGGCCGAGGAGAAGCGCCTGGACCTCGTCGCGTTCGGCGCCGCTTCCCCCGCCGACGTGGACGCCCTCGCCGACCAGCTCATCGCCGCCGGCGTCACGCTCATCAGCACCCCGGACGAGCTCGGCACGCTCGGCGGCGGCTACGGCTTCCGGTTCTTCGACGTGGACGGCCGCACCGTCGAGGTCTCCGCCGACGTGGAGGTCCGGCAGCACCGCCGGATCGAGGAGAAGGAGTCCATCCCGGTCCGGCTCTCGCACGTGGTGCTCAACTCGCCCGACATCAGCGCCACCCGCGCCTGGTACGAGCGGCACCTGTCGTTCGCCCTGTCGGACACCCTCGGCTCACCGCACCTGGGCGAGATCATGCACTTCATGCGGATCAACCCGCAGCACCACAGCCTCGCCCTGGCCAGGGGGCCGCACACCTCGCTGCACCACATCTCCTTCGAGCTGCGCGGCGTGGACGAGTACATGCGCGGCACCGGGCGGCTGCTGCGCGCGGGCGTGCGCAAGATCTGGGGACCCGGCCGGCACCTGGCGGGCGACAACACGTTCTCCTACTTCTTCGACCCGCACGGCAACACCGTCGAGTACACCACCGAGCTGGAGCAGCTCGACGAGGACGCCTGGCACCCGCAGGTCTACGACCTCTCCCGGCCCGAGGTCGCCGACCAGTGGGGCACCGCCAACCCGATGAACGAGCTCGTGGCCAAGGAGTCGTTCAACGACCCCGACCGCGGCGTCTTCGTCGCCCCGCCGGTCTGATGAGGTTCGCCGCCTACCGGCACGAGGGGCGCGAGCGGGTCGGCGTGCTCGACGACGCCGACCTGCTCCACCCGCTCGACGCCGCGACCCTGACCGAGGTCCTGGCCGACCTGCCCGCGGCCGGGGCCGCCGCGCTCGACGGCCCACCCGGGCCGCACGTGGGCGCGGTGCGGCTGCTCGCCCCGC
>NZ_JBHWIE010000620.1:0-2678 GCF_042732085.1 Actinosynnema sp. NPDC059797 | reverse complement strand
GGTGCGGGTCGAGCGCGTCGACAGCCCGGACGTGGCCGACGCGTTCGGCGTGCCGCGCGACTGGCTGGCCCGGCAGGGCGCGGCCCGGACCCGCCGCCTCGCCGTCGTGCTCGACCGGGCCGTGCGGCAGCACCGCTACCGCGCCACCCCCGCGTACCTCGACCGCGACCGCGCGGTCACCGCCGGGGTCGTGCTGGACGCGCTCGCGCCGGTCGCGCGGCGGGCCGCGGAGGTGGCCGCCCGCTTCGCCGACGACCTCGACCACGGCAGCGCCGTGGTGCTGTCGGGCGTGTTCGGGCCCACCGCTCCGGTGCGCGAGGCCGTGCTGGGCGCGGTGGGCCGGTGGCGGACCCCGACCGCGCTGGCCGTCGACGACGTGGCGCGCGGCGCGATGCTCGTCGCCTCCGGCGCGGTCCTCGCGCGGGCCGACCACGTCCACACCCTCGGCCTGCCGGTGCGGCGGATCAGCGGCGGCCTGCTGACCTCCGCGGTGCTCACCCTGGCCGAGGCGGGCCGGCCGGCCGCACCGGTGGACGCCGTGGTGCGCGTCGAGGCCGGCGCGGACCCGGTGCCCGTGCTGCTGCGCCCGCGCGGCGAGGGCCCGTGGCAGCCGTTGGCCACGGGCCGCGGGGTCCCGCCCGGCGAGTACCGGGCCGAGGTGCGCGCGGGTCGGACCACCACCGGGGTGCTGGTGCTGCGCCCGGTCGCGGGCGGCCCGCCGGTGACGTGCCCGCTGCCCGAACCAGGTCCCGGAGGAGCACCAGGATGAACACCACCGACCCGAGGGCCGAGCTGGCCGCCGTGCTCACCACCGAGGGCCCGGCGGTCGCCCTGCACGCCCTGCGGTGGGCCATCGGCTGGTCGGTCCGCGCGCTGGCCGAGGCCGCCCGCGCCGAGCCCGCCGCCGAGGGCCCGGACACCGCCGCCATCGAGGTGGTGATCGCGCTGGACGACGCGCTGGCCGAGGTCGAGCACCTGGCCGTCCGCCTGTCCGCGCTGACCGAGGTCGCCGCCACCGGGGAGCCCGTCGCCGACCACCTGCGCCGCCAGGTCGACTCGCTGACCGCGCTGGCCGACCGGACCGCCGTGCTGCGCCGCGAGCACGAGGCGCTGGCGCGCGTCGAGGAGCGGTTGGCCGCGGGCGCCGCCGAGCACGAGCGCGTGTCCGCGCGGCTGGAGGAGCTCAAGCGCTTCGAGCGGCTGGCCGACGCCCTGCCGGAGCTGAAGGCGCAGCAGGAGTCGCTGTCCGCGCGGCTGGCCGCCATGCGCCAGCCCGCCGAGGTGGCCGAACGCGCCCTGCTGGACACCGCCGAGCAGGTGCTGTCGCTCAGCCTCGAACGGCTGGGCGACCTCAGCGACCGCACCGGCGACGTGCTGGCCAAGATCGCCGCCTCCGAGCGCGACTGGGCCGAGGAGGTCCGCGCGCACGAGGAGCACAAGACGCGCCTGGCCGACACCCTGGCCCGCTACGAGCGGTTGCGCACCGAGCACGCCGAACGGGCCGCGCAGCTGCTGGAGTACGCGCGCATCGACACCGAGATCCTGGCCGGCCTGCCCGCCGGGCCCGCCGACGCGCCGGACGGGGACGGGCTGCGCGCCGCGCTCGACGCCACCGAGCACACCCTGCGGCGCGTGGACGAGGGCCTGCGGGCCGCGTTGGACAAGCACGCCCGGCTGCAGGACGCGGCCAGGCGGATGACCCAGTGGTACGACCCGGTCACCGACGACGGGACCGGCGGATCGCGTTGACGTCAGGAGAAGCGCAATGGCTGTCCGTGGCAGGCGGGGCCTGGTCCCCGCGGTCGTGAGTTGCCTGCTCGTCGTGGTCGCCGCGGCACCCGCCCCGGCGGCGCCCGGCGACGCGGTCGGGCTGGACGAGGTGCTGGCCGGGCTGGGTGTCGACCGGGCGCCCACCGACTACGCCGTGCTGGTCGACAAGTCGGGCTCGATGCGCGACGACGGCCGCTACGACCGGGTCAAGCAGGTGCTCGGGGAGTTCGTGGGCAGCCTGCGCCCGGAGGACCGGGTGCGGCTGTTCGCGTTCGACTCCGCGGTGTCGCCGGTCTACGACGGCGAGGCGTCCGGCGCGGCGAACGCGGTCGAGCGGATGCCCGCGCAGCCCGGCGGCGGCTCCACCGACGTCGGCGCGGCCATCAGCGGCGCGGTGGACGCGCTGAGCGGGACGTCGGGTCCGGGCGGCCGGGCGATCGTGCTGCTCACCGACGGCGAGCACGCGCCGCCCGCGGGCAGCCCGTTCCGCGACGTCGGCTCGCCCGCCTGGACCGACCTGCGGCAGCGGGCCGACCGGCTGACCGGGCTGCGCGGCTACGCGTTCCCGCTGACCAACGACGTGTCCGGCGCGGAGCTGCTGCTCGACGTCGTGCCCCGCACCGAGGTGCCGCGGCTGACCGCTGACGAGCTGGTCGACTTCCTCAACGGCGTCGCCGACCGCGTCCGCCGGGGCATCGCGGCCGACGCGCTGGCGCCGGACCTGGCCGCCGGGGTGGACGTGCGCTGGGCCGGCGCGCCGCCGGACCTGGACCTGTCCGGCGACGACGTGCCGGTCACCGTCGAGCTGGTCTCCACCGCCGCCGAGCTGCCGCTGGTGGTCACCGGCGCGCGGGTGGTCAGCGGGCTCGGCGAGGTCACCGGCCTGCCAGACCGGGTGGAGCTGGAAC
>NZ_JBHWIE010000619.1:682-2718 GCF_042732085.1 Actinosynnema sp. NPDC059797 | reverse complement strand
CGCCTACGTGCCCGACGACACCCAGCTGGTGGACGCGGGGCGGGGCCCCGCCCCGGGCCCGCGCACCCCCAGGGGCGGGGGGGGGCCGCCCCCCCCCCGCCCCCCCCCCAGGAGGTCTACTCCACCCTCGCGACGCCGCCGTAGCCGAGCGGGCGCGCCGGGCTCTCGCGCTCCGCCGGGCTGTCCGGGCGCCAGTCGGGCAGGAACACCAGGCCCGGTTCGACCAGGCTCGTGCCGTCGAACCAGCCGAGGACCTCCTCGCGGGTGCGGACGTGGACGCGGTCCTCGGTGGCGGCGTAGGCGTCCACCAGGCGCGCCACCTCGGCCCGCAGCCCCGGCGCCGCGTGCTCGTCGGCGATGTGCGAGATCGCCAGGAGGCTGCCCGGCGCCAACCGCCGCCGGTAGGTCGCGACCAGGTCGCCGGGGCGGTCCTCGTCGGAGAGGAACAGCAGCACCCCGACCATGAGCAGCGCCACCGGCTCGGAGAAGTCGATGAGCCGCCGGGTCTCCGGGTGGCCGAGGACCCTCGCGGGTTCCCGGATGTCGGCCTGGACGATCGTCGCGAACGGGTCGCCCGCCAGCAGTTGCCGCGCGTAGGCGCAGGCCACCGGCTCGTGGTCCACGTACACGACGCGGCAGCCCCGGGCCACCTGGCCGGCGACCTCGTGCACGTTGCCGACGGTCGGGATGCCCGAACCCAGGTCGAGGAACTGGCGGACGCCACGCCCGACGCAGAACTCCACCACCCGGCGCAGGAACGACCGGTTGAGCTTGGTGACGGCGGGCACCGACGGCGCGATCTCCAGCACCCGGTGGGCGAAGGCGCGGTCGACCGCGAAGCTGTTCGCGCCGCCGAGGAAGTAGTCGTAGGCGCGGGCGGCCGAGGGCACGTTCACGTCCACGTCGTCGCGCGGCCCGGAGGACGAGGAGAACACGGCGTTGGACCTTCCGAGTGCGTGCGCGGCCCGGCTTCCCCGGAACGTGGCCGGACCGAGCGCCCGGAGCCTAGCCCGGAGGGGCTGACCCGGCACGTCAATCACCCTGTCGTGTGATGCCACCGGTTCCGCGCGAACCCCGTCGACCGCGCCGGCCGCCACCGGCAGAATCCGAGGCATGACCAGTCGGCCACGATCGACCGCCCTGCTCGCCTCCCTGTCACTCGTCCTCGGCCTCACCGCCGCGGCCGCCGCCGATGTCGCCGACCCGCTGGCGGCGGACCTCGACCGCCTCCTCGCCGACCCCCGGCTCACCTCGTCCGCGGTGGGCCTGGTGGTGCGCGACGCCGGCACCGGCGACCTGCTCTACAGCCGCTCGGGCCACACCCGCTTCCAGCCCGCCTCGACCGCGAAGCTCGTCACCAGCGCGGTCGCGCTCGACGGCCTCGGGCCCGACCACCGCTGGACGACCGACCTGGTCGCCACCGCGGCCGTGCAGGGCGGCGAACTCGCCGGCGACCTCTACCTGCGCGGCACCGGCGACCCGACGATGATGGCCCGCGACTACGACGACCTGGCCGCGCAACTGGCCGCCTCCGGCGTGCGGACCGTGCGCGGCGCGCTCGTCGCGGACGACACCTGGTTCGACTCCGTGCCGCTGGGCACCGGCTGGGCGTGGGACGACGAGCCGTACTACTACAGCGCCCAGACCTCGGCGCTGACCTTCGCCCCGGACACCGACTACGACTCGGGGGCCGTCGCCGTCCGGGTCTCCCCCGGCGCCGCGGGCGGTCCGGCGCAGGTGAGCGTGACCCCGCCGGTGGACCTCGACATCCGCAACACCGCCACCACGACCGCCAACGGCGGCGGCGTCCAGGTCAGCCGCGCGCACGGCACGAACGTCGTGCACGTCAGCGGCTCGATCGCGCCGGGCGCGGCGGCCCAGGCCGCCTACATCTCGGTCGACGACCCGACCGCGCTGACCGCCGGGCTGTTCCGGAAGTCCTTGGCGGCCGCGGGCGTCACCGTCGTCGGCGGGACCGAGTTCCGCGCCGCGCCGGCATCGGCCCGGGTGCTCGCCACCCACCGGTCGATGCCGCT
>NZ_JBHWIE010000619.1:0-672 GCF_042732085.1 Actinosynnema sp. NPDC059797 | reverse complement strand
AACCCCTCGATCAACCATCCCTAAATCCTCGTGCCGTTCCTCAAGCTGAGCAACAACATGCACGCCGAGGCCATCGTCAAGACGCTGGGGCGGAAGTTCCACGGCCAGGGCACCTGGTCGGCCGGCATCCGGGCGCTGGAGTCGCTGCTGCCCGGGCTGGGCGTCGACCCGCTGACCATGAACATGTTCGACGGCTCGGGCCTGTCCAGGATGAACGTCCTGTCCCCGGACCTGCTGGTGGGCGTCCTGCGGTCGGCGCGGACCAAGCCGTGGTTCCGGAGCTGGTACGACGCGCTGCCGGTGGCCGGCCGGCCGGACCGGCTGGAGGGCGGCACCCTGCGCAGCCGGATGACGGGCACCGCCGCCGCGGGCAACGTGCGCGCCAAGACCGGCTCGCTGACCGGGGTGACCGGGCTGTCCGGCTACGTGACCAACGCCGACGGCCGCGAGCTGGTGTTCTCCATGGTGTTCAACAACTTCGTGTCGGGCGTGCCCCGCGACATCGAGGACGCCATCGCGGTGCGCCTGGCCTCCGACCGGGCCGGCCAGTCCCAGCCGGGGGTCCGGGCCGGGCTCCGGGCCGCGCCGGGCTCGGAGGCGGACCCGGTGCGCGACCTGGAGTGCTCCTGGACCAAGTCCTGCTGAGGGCGCGGGTGCGGGCGGTGTCGACCC
>NZ_JBHWIE010000618.1:0-2725 GCF_042732085.1 Actinosynnema sp. NPDC059797 | reverse complement strand
CAGGGCTCCGGCGGCGCGACCGCGTCACCGTGACCGCGACCGCTTCACCGTGCCCGTGCCCGCGACCGCCACCACGTCGCCGCGACCGCCACCACGACCAGGCCGAGCACGACCTCGCTCGCCAGGCCCAACCGGTGCTCCACCGCCTGGAGGCTCGCGCCCGCGCCGTAACCCAGCAGCGCCACCGCGACCGCCCACAGCAGCCCGCCCGCCGCGTTCCACGGGACGAAGGAGCGCAGCGGCAGCCCGCTCATCCCGGCCAGGCCCGGCACCAGGGCCCGCAGCAGCGCGGTGAACCGGCCCAGGAACACCGCGGGGCCGCCGCGGCGGCGGATCAGCGCCGAGGCCCGCTCGACCGCCGCCGGGCGCACCAGCCGTTCCGGCAGGCGGCGCAGCAGGGCGTGCCCCCAGCGCCTGCCCACGAACCAGCCGGCCAGGTCGCCCAGCACCGCGCCGGCCACGCCGGCGACCAGCACCGCCCACAGCGGCACGCCGCCCGCGTGCGCCACCGCGCCCGCGACCAGCAGCGCCACCTCGCCGGGGAAGACCACCCCGAGCATGGTCGACGCCTCCAGGGCGGGCAGCAGGAACGCCAGGGCGAGCACCAGGGCGGGCGGCAGGGCGCGGAGCGCGTCGAGGACCACCCGACCGATCCTCCGCAGGTCCACAGTGGACTGCAAGCTAACGCGCCGGGCCCGCCGCCGATCCCCAGGGCGAGGGGGTGGACCGATGACCACCGCTGTCCGCATCTCGGCGGGCCCGGCGCGCCTGCTGCCGCCGGTCCTGCCGGTCCTGCTCCTGCTGCTGGCCGTCCTGCTCGCCCCGGTCGCGCCCGGGAGGGAGACCGGCGTCCTCTACCGGGTGGACACCCCGGAGTTCGCCATCGTCGACGGCTTCTCCTGCGCGGGGTCCACGTGCTCGGTCGACGTGGCCGGCCGGGTGCTGACCATCCGGGCGGGGGTGCTCGAACCCTGCCTGGCCACCTACGACGGCCGCCCCGTCGGCTGCCGGCCCGCCACCGAGTACGGCCCGGCCGAGCCGTGGGTCCTGCTCGACTCGCTGGGCGTGCCGCCGGAGCGGGCCCCGAGCGCGCCGTGGTGGCGGGACGCCATCGACCGGCAGTGGGCGCTCTGGTGGATCGGCGGCGCGCTGGTCCTGGCGCTGGTGATGGGGCTCGCGACCGCCCTGTTGTACCGGGGGCCCCGGCTGCCGCACGGTGACCACCTGCGGCACACGGTCCTGACCGGGGTGGCGGCCTGGCTGGCGCCCGCCGCCGCGGTGCTGGTCGCGGAGCCGGAGGGCAAGGGGAGCATGGTGGGGTTCGTGCTGCTCGCCCCGCACGTCGTGCTGTTCCCGGCCGCCGTGGTGATGTGGTGGCAGTACCTGGCCTCCGGCCCGCAGAGCGGTCGGCCGCGCGGCCGGCTGGGCCAGGCGGCGGTGGCCTCGGTGGCCACCGCCCTGTACGCCCTCGGCGGCGTCCTGTGCCTCGCGATGGCGGCGGGGCTGCCGGACTAGCCGACCGGCCCGGTCAGCAGCCGATCCGCTCGGTGCCCAGCGCGATGTCGTCGAACCAGAGGTCGTAGCGGCCCTCGTTGGGCTGGTACAGCTGCCAGCCGATCTTGACCGTGTCGAACCGGGGGAACAGGAAGTCGACCTGGTTGCCGCCGTGGTCGCGGGTGGACACGGTCAGGTCCGGCTTGGCCTTGCCGTCGAACCACAGCTCGACCCGGTTGTCGCCGGCGTCCATCCGCCACTCGACGCACTGCCACCGGCCCGCCTCGGAGGGCGCCGACTCGCGCCAGTTGGTCCAGTCGCCGGTCGGCCCGCCGTCCGCGCCGACGCCCCACAGGGTCTCGTCCAGGGTGGGCACGTACTGGCCGCCCAGCGGGCGGACGACCTCCGGGCCGTCGCCGGTGGCCTCGATGAGCGTGTAGTGCGCCCAGTCGGGTGCGGTGGGGAACGCGGCGACCTTCACCCGCACCCGGCCGTAGAAGCTGTTGCCGGGCGCGGCGAAGCCGTCGACCTTGAGGAACGCCCGGCCGTTGCGCTCGGTCCGCACGTGCAGCACCTTCTGGCCGCGGCGGTCGCGCTCGACCTCCAGCGAGCCGTTCCTGGTGTCCACGCCCCACTTCAGGCTCGTGCCCGCGCCGGTCGGCACGTGCTGGAAGTCTTCGCAGAACAGCAGGTCGGTCTTGGCGCACGTGGTGAGCCGCTGGTGGCCCGTCGGGCCGGAGGCGGCGGCGACCGGCAGGGCGACGACCGACAGCAGGGCGGCGAGGACCGCCGTGGACAACCGTTTCCGCACGTCTGGCTCCTTCTGCGCTGAGGGGGCAGGAGAGGAAGTTAGCCGTTCTGGGAACGCTCCCATACCTCCGGGCGGCGGAACCGGCGTCAGCGAGTGGAGGTAGTCAAACTTGACTAGCTCTGATGGGATGTAGTCAAACTTGACCAGTGGAGGTTGGCATGTCCCTGAACCCGTACGTGATGGTCGACGACGCCCGCGAGTACGGCGAGTTCCTGCGAGCGGCCTTCGACGCCGAGGTGGTCGGCGTCGTGCCGCTGCCCGGGGACCCGGAGCGGGTGGTGCACGCGGAGGCCCGGTTCGCGGGCGGCGCGCTGTTCTTCGCCGACTCCGGGCCCGACGGCGGCCGGTGCCTGCGGTCGCCGGTCGAGCCGGTGCACGTCCAGCTCTGGGCGACCGTGCCGGACGCGGGGACGACGTGGG
>NZ_JBHWIE010000617.1:0-2731 GCF_042732085.1 Actinosynnema sp. NPDC059797 | reverse complement strand
GACCTCGCGCCCGTGGTGGACACCAGCGGCCAGCCGGACCGCACCGTCATCGGCGACCGCTCCTTCAGCCCCGACCCGGCGGTCGCCACCGCCTACGCCCGGGCGTTCGCCGAAGGGCTGCGCGAGGCGGGCGTCACCCCGGTGCTCAAGCACTTCCCCGGCCACGGCAACACCAGCGGCGACTCGCACCAGGGCGCGGTGACCTCCCCGCCGCTGGAGGCGCTGCGGCAGACCGACCTGGTGCCCTACCGCGACATCGACCGCTACGGGCGGGTCGTGGTGATGCTCGGCCACATCGACGTGCCCGGCCTCACCGGCGGCCGCCCGGCGACGCTGAGCGCCGAGGCGTACGGCCTGCTGCGCGGCGAGTTCGGCTTCACCGGCCCGGCGATGACCGACGACCTGGGCGCCATGCGCGCGGTCACCGACCTGGTCGACCTGCCCGAGGCGGTGCGGCAGGCGCTGGCGGCCGGCGCGGACATCGCCCTGTGGTCCTCCGGCGGGCGCACGGGCGAGGTGCTCGACCACCTGGAGGCGTCGGTGGCCTCGGGCTCGCTGCCCCTCGCCCGCGTGGACGAGGGCGCGCGACGCGTGCTCGGCGCGAAGGGCGCGTGCTGACCGGGCGGACGTGACGTCCCCGGACGTGGCCCGGCCCGGCGGCGCCTCGGCAGCCGTGGAGATCACACTGCCGGGTGAGGCGGTGTCCACGTCCCGGTGACGGGGCCGGTGTGCGCCACCACCGCTTCCTACGCTCGGAGGGCAACTTCGCGCGAGGGAGCTGATTCCGTGACCGGGTCCACCATCCTCATCGCCACCGAGCGCGCGGCGGAGGACAACACCGTGCCGGCGGCGAAGGTGGCGCAGGTCTGCGCGCACCTGCGCGAGTGCGGGCACGAGGTGATGGTCGTGCACTCCACCACCGACGCCGCCTCCGCGATCACCGCCCAGGCCGACCTCGCCGCCGCCGTGGTGAGCTGGGAACTGGTCGGTGGCCTGCTCCGGACCTCCGACACCGGCCCGGCCGTCCCGGGCGGCGTGCTGCGGATGCTGCTGGACCGGTTCTCCTCGCGGCTGCCGGTGTTCCTGCTGACCACCGGCGACTACAGCGACGAGACGCCGCTGTGGGTCTCCGAGGTCATCAACGGCTGGATCTGGCTGCTGGAGGACACGCCCGACTTCATCGCGGGCCGGGTCGACTTCGCCGCGCGCCAGTACCTCGACCACGTCCTGCCGCCGTTCTTCCGCGAACTGCGCCGGTTCGACGACACCCACCCGTACTCGTGGCACACCCCGGCCCACGCGGGCGGCATCGCGTTCCTCAAGTCGCCGGTCGGCCGGGCGTTCTTCGACTACTTCGGCGAACGCCTGTTCCGCACCGACATCTCGGTGTCGGTCGGCGAACTCGGCTCGCTGTTCGAGCACACCGGCCCGGTCGGCGAGGCCGAGCGCAACGCCGCGCGCATCTTCGGCGCCGACGAGACCTACTTCGTGCTGCACGGCACGTCGACGTCCAACCGGATGATCGTCCACAGCGCGGTCGCCAACGACGAGATCACCCTGCTGGACCGCAACTGCCACAAGGCGATCAACCACGGCGTCATCCTCACCGGCGCGCGCCCGGTCTACCTGGTGCCCACCCGCAACGGCTACGGGATCACCGGCCCCATCCCGCCGCACCGGTTGACCGCGGACGCGGTGCGCGAGCAGGTCGGGCGCACCCCGATCGCGTCGGGCGCGGTGCGCCCCGACCCGTCCTACGCGGTCATCACGAACTCCACCTACGACGGCCTCTGCTACGACACCGCCCGGGTGACCGAGCTGCTGGGCGCGTCCACCCGCACCCTGCACTTCGACGAGGCGTGGTTCGCCTACGGGCGGTTCAACCCGCTGTACGCGGGTCGCTACGGGATGGCGACCGACGACGTCGCGGTGCCGCGCGAGCAGCGCCCGACCGTGTTCGCCACCCACTCCTCGCACAAGCTGCTGGCCGCGCTGTCCCAGTCGGCGATGATCCACGTGAAGTCCGGGGGGAAGGCGCCGTTCGACCGGACCCGGTTCAACGAGACGTACATGATGCACGGCACCACGTCACCGCTGTACCCGATGATCGCCTCGTGCGACGTCGCCGCGGGCATGATGGACGGCCCGGCCGGGAACTGGCTGACCACCGAGGCCATCACCGAGGCGGTCCGCTTCCGGCAGGCGATGATCCGGCTCGGCAAGCGGCTGGCCGACGCGGGCGACCGGCCGCCGTGGTTCTTCGGCGTGTGGCAGCCGACCGAGGTCACCGACGAGCGGGTCCCGTTCCACGAGGCTCCGCTCGACCTGCTGCGCGCCGACCCGCGCTGCTGGGCGCTGGAGCCGGGCGCCGAGTGGCACGGCTTCCGCGACCTGGAGCCGGGCTTCTGCCTGCTCGACCCGGTCAAGGTGACGATCACCTGCCCTGGCGTCGACGCGCTCGGCGAGGTGTCGGGGTTCGGGATCCCGGCCCGCGTGGTCACGGCGTACCTGGAGACCCGGCGGATCGTGGTGGAGAAGACCGACGTCTACACGTTCCTCGTGCTGTTCTCCATGGGCATCACGAAGGGCAAGTGGGGCACGCTGCTCGACGCGCTCACCGACTTCAAGCAGCTCCACGACGACGGAGCCCCGCTGGGCGAGGTGCTGCCAGACCTGGTGAAGGCCCACCCCGAGCGGTACCGGGGGCTGACGCTGCCGCTGCTGAGCGAGG
>NZ_JBHWIE010000616.1:0-2735 GCF_042732085.1 Actinosynnema sp. NPDC059797 | reverse complement strand
CCCGCCGAGGACGTCAGGGCACGGCGCACGGCCCGCTCGGTCCGCGGGTCGGCGAACGCCGTCGCCTCGTCGAGCACCAGGACGGGCGCGTCGGCGAGCAGGGCGCGGGCGACCGCGATCCGCTGCGCCTCGCCGCCCGACAGCCGCACCTCCTCGTCGACCACCGTCTCGTACCCGCGCGGCAGTTCCAGCACCCGGTCGTGGATGTTCGCCAGCCGGGCGGCGCGGACCACGTCGTCGCGGTCGGCGTGCGGCACCGCCAGCGCGATGTTGTCCGCGATCGACGCGCGCAGCAGGCGGACGTCCTGGAAGACGAACGACACCGCCCGGTGCAGCTCCCGGCCGTCGACCTCGCGCAGGTCCACCCCGCCCAGCAGCACCGAGCCGCCGGTGGGGTCGAAGAACCGCGGCAGCAGCCGCACCAGCGTGGACTTCCCGCTCCCCGACGGCCCGACGACCGCGGTGACCGTGCCCGGCTCCAGCACCAGGTCGATGCCGCGCAGCACCTCGCGGTCGGCGGAGTAGCCGAACCGGACGCCGCGCAGCTCCACCCGGTGCCCCCGGGGCGCGACGGGGCGCGCGGGCTCCGGCAGCGGCGGCACCGCGAGCACGTCCCGGATCCGGCCGACCGCGCTCCGGGCGGCCCGCACGTCGTCGAAGCCGTGGCCAAGGGCGGCCACCGGGGCGGTCAGGCCCAGCCCGAGCAGCAGGAACGGCAGCAGGTCGGCCGGCGCCAGCTCGCCGGCCGTGATCAGGCCCGCACCGCCGACCAGCACGACCAGCAGCACGAACGGCGGCGACAACGCCACCTGCATCCCCGCCGCGATCGCGGAGACACCCCGCACCCACCGCAGGAAGACGTCCACGAACCCGTCCGCGGCCTTGAGGAACCTGCCGTGGGCGCGCTCGGCGCCGCCGAACGCCTTGACCACCGCGATGCCCTGCACGAACTCGACGACCGAGTCGGAGATCCGCCCCATGGCCGCGTCGAACTCCGCCTGCTCGCGCAGCCGGGCCGGTGTCATCATCAGGGGCACCAGGGCCACGGCCAGCGCCACCGGGACCAGCGTGATCAGCGTGAGCCGCCAGTCGACGGCGAACAGGTAGACCAGCGACACCAGCGGCACCACGAACGCGGAGACCAGCTCGCCGGGCGTGTGGGCGATGAACGGGTGCACGGCGCTCACGTCCTCCCCCACGACCTTCGCCAGCTCCCCGGTCCGGCGCCGGGAGAACCAGCCGATCGGCACGCGCCCCAGCCGCGCGGCCAACAGCCGGCGGAAGGACAGCTGCACCCGGTCGTCGAGGAGGTGCCCGATCCCGGACGACGCGGTCGTGCACAGCAGCCGGACGAGCAGCCCGGTCGCGCCGGCGATCACGACCCCCCGGACGTGACCGTGGTCGACCGGGCCGGGCGACAGCAGCGCGCGGCCCAGTTCGACCACCGCCAGCAACGGCGCGAGCCCCGCGACCGCGCCGATCACCTGGAGCACCACCACGGCGGCGAAACCCGGCAGGTGGGGGCGCAGCAGCCCGGCCAGGCCCCGCTCCCCCGGCGGCGGCGCGGACCTCGGCCCGGCCTCGGCGGGACCCGCGGTCCCGGTTCCCGTCTTCGTCGGTCCCATCGACGGCTCAGCCGGCCAGGCCGCGGCGCAGGGCCGCGCCGAGTTCGGCGTTCTGCCGCTGCGACACCTCGGCGGACAGGATCGCCTGCGACCCGTGGAACGTGCCGGCCCACTGGTGCAGCTCGACCGACACGCCCGCCTCCAGCAGGCGCAGCGCGTAGGCGATGTCCTCGTCCCGGTTCGGGCACAGCTCCGCGGTGGCGATGTAGGCGGGCGGCAGGCCGGAGAGGTCGGTGGCCCGCGCCGGGGCGGCGTAGGGCGTGGCGGGCGCGGAGCCCAGGTAGTGCCGCCACGCCGCGGTGACCTTGTCGCGGTTCATCCACGGCGTGTCGGTGAAGTTCCGCGCCGACCACGTCTCCTGCCGGTCGTCCAGGCCGGGCTGGTTGAGGAGCTGGAACCGGATCGGCGGCCCCTGCTCGTCGCGCGCCCGCAGCGCCACCGCGGCCGCGAGCCCGGCGCCGGCGCTGCGGCCCCCGCCCGCGACCCGCTCCGGGTCGACGCCGAGGTCGGCCGCGTGCTCGACCGCCCACGCCAACACGGCGGAGGCGTCGTCCAGCGCGGCCGGGAACGGGTTCTCCGGCGCCAGCCGGTACCCCACGGAGATCACCACCGCGCCGGAGCTCTCGGCGATCCGGGCGGCCCACGGGTGCTCGGTGTCCAGGTCGCCCATGACGAAACCGCCGCCATGCAGCCAGACGACCGCGCCCCGCGCCCGGTGCGGGCGGTAGATCCGCACCGGCACGTCCGGGTCGGCGGGCACCACGCGGTCCTCGACCTCCATGCCCGAGGTGTCCGGCGGGGGCACGGAGGTGGCCAGCTCGGCGAACCTCGCGCGCGCGGTGGCCGGGTCGGTCAGGTCTGCCTTGGGGAACAGCGGGAGGAACGCTTCCAACTCGGGATCCATGTCGATCATCCTCGCCGCCGTCGCCGCCGGGATCATCCGCCGGCCGTCGCGCGAACCGCCCCGTTCGCGCACCGGTCGTCGCTATCCTCCGGGCATGGAGGCCTTGGCCGAACGACTGTCCCACCTGGACCCGCACGCCGGCGGCGCGCTCCGGGTCGTGATGTTCTACGACACGCTGATGCGGCGGCGGGTGGACATCCCGGCGC
>NZ_JBHWIE010000615.1:0-2740 GCF_042732085.1 Actinosynnema sp. NPDC059797 | reverse complement strand
GCCTACGCCGACGCGCTGCGCGACTGGCCGCGCGACGGCGTGCCGACCAGGCCCGGCGCCTGGCTGACCACGGCAGCCCGGCACAAGGCGCTGGACGCGCTGCGCCGGGTCGGCACGCTGCGGTCGAAGCTGCACCTGCTGGTGGAGCCGGCCACCGCGCCGGACGCCCCGCCGTCGCCCGACGACCCGCTGCGGCTGGTCTTCCTGTGCTGCCACCCGGCGTTGAGCACCGAGGCGCAGGTGGCGCTGACGCTGCGGCTGGTGTGCGGCGTGGCGACACCGGACGTCGCCCGCGCGCTCCTGGTGCCCGAGGCCACCGCGGCGGCCCGGATCACCCGCGCGAAGAAGAAGGTCGCCGCCGCGCGCGTCCCGTTCCGGATGCCCGCCGCGGCCGAGCTGCCCGACCGGCTCGACGCCGTGCTGACCGCGGTCCACCTGCTGTTCACCACCGGGCACACCGCGCCGTCGGGTCGCGCGCTGACCAGGGACGACCTCACCGGGCACGCGCTCGACCTCGCCCGCCTGCTGCACCGGCTGATGCCCGACGAGCGCGAGGTGCGCGGGCTGCTGGCGCTGCTGCTGGCCAACCACGCGCGCCGCGCCGGCCGCACCGCCGCCGACGGCCGCCTGCTGACCCTGGCCGAGCAGGACCGGTCGACCTGGGACCGGGCCGCGATCGACGAGGCGCACCACCTGGTCGTGGCCGCCCTGCGCGGCGGCCGGCCGGGTCGCTTCGCCCTCCAGGCCGCGATCGCCGCGCTGCACGCCACCGCGCCGACGTACGCCGACACGGACTGGCCGCAGCTCCTGCTGCTCTACGACGAGCTGGCCCGGGTGTGGCCGTCACCCGTGGTGGCGCTCAACCGGGCCGTCGTGGTGGCGGAGGTGCGCGGGCCGGCCGCCGCGCTGGCCGAGGTGGCGGAGCTGGAGCGGGACCGGCGGCTCGCCGGCCACCACTACCTGCCCGCGGTCAAGGCCGACCTGCTGCGCCGCCTCGGCCGCGACGCGACCGCCGAGTACGAACGGGCGATCGCGTTGACCGACAACGAGACCGAACGCGCGTTCCTGCGCGAGCGCGCTCAGTCGGCCAGGTAGGAGCAGGGCACCTCGAAGAACCACGGGTCCGGCTCGTGCTCGAACCGGCCGACCGGCCCGCCCGCGGCGCACTGCTCCCGGGCCCGCGCGACGCCGTCGCCCCACGGGAGGCCGTCCAGCACGCCGCCGCGCGCGTGGACGTGCTGCACGACGCTCCAGAACACGACCAGGGCGAACACGACCTGCCCCGCCTTGACCGCCAGGCGGCCCCACGTCTCCCGGGGCACCGCGTCGAGGCCGACGGCCACCGCCGTGAACAGGAACAGGCACGGCGCGACGCTGTAGCGCTGGGCGGCGAGGACCACGCCGGGGTGCTGCACCTGGAGCACCTGGGTCCAGTTCGCCACCAGCGTCACCACGATCACCAGCGCGCCGTGGCCGAGGCCGAGCGCCACCAGCACCCGGCCCGCCCGGTCGCCCCAGCGGAGCCCGGCGAGCACCGGCAGGCCGGCCAGCACGAGGGCCGCGAGCACCGGCGCGTTGCCCAGCGCCGGGTAGTACCGCTCGACCTGCTCGGAGCCGGTGAACGCGGCCACCGGCACCCGCAGCAGCGCGGCGAGCAGCACCTGGACCGGGTCTACCGGGTCGTGGGAGTACGGGGTCCGCTCGGCGAACACCGTGACCACGCCCTGCACCGCCGCGGCGACGAGGAAGGCCACCGGCAGGACCCGGTCGCGCCACAGCGCCAACCGCAGGAGCGCGACCGGCGCCAGCAGGAACGCCAGCGGGCTCGACAGCGCGGACAGCACGACGAAGACGACGACCGCCACCGGCACGCGGGGCTCGCGCCGCCACAGCAGCGCCCAGAACACGCCGTAGAGCAGGAACCAGTGCAGGTTGGTGACGTTGTCCAGCGGCTCGGAGTTGCCCACGGGCAGCACCACGACCAGCGCCGCGTGCGCGAACCGGACCGGCAGCGAGCGCAGGTGGCCCGCCGAGGCGGCGAAGACGACCAGCGCGACCAGTGCCCGCGGCACCGCGGCCAGGACGGCGAACCAGGCGGCGGCCTGCTCCAGCGGCAGCACCGACACCAGCTCCGCGGCCAGCCGGGGGATGGTGTGCAGGTAGCCGCCGTAAGGGGACACGAGGTTCGCGGCGAACGGCTGCGTGATGCCGTCGAGCAGGAAGCGCGCGCCGTCCTCGGCCCAGACGTGCTGGAGCCGCGACCGCCCCGCCGGCATGAGCAGCTGGAACCCGAGCGCGCCGAGGAACGCCACGACGTACCCGAACGCGAGCCGGCCGCGCGGCAGGTCGCTCCGCGGCGCCTCCGGCAGCACCCGCTCGGCCACCGCACGCCACCGGGGCCCGGCGGACACCGCCGGCGCCTCCCCCACCACCGCCACGTCAACCCCCCACCACCAGCACGCCGGCGCGCACGCTACACGACCCCACCCCCGCGCGAGTCATGCGTTCAACCCCCGCGAGTCATGCGCTCAGACCCCGCGAGTCGTACACGTTCACGACCACCGTGTCGTACGTACAGGACCGCCGAGTTCAACGTTCAAGACCGGCGAACGGGCCGGCGGGGGTGCGTGAACGCAGAACTCGGGGGTCGCGAACGCAGAACTCGGGGGTCGTGGACGCATGACTCGCGAGTCCTGGACGCATGACTCGCGGGTGCTGGGCGTACGACACGGTGGGTCTG
>NZ_JBHWIE010000614.1:0-2742 GCF_042732085.1 Actinosynnema sp. NPDC059797 | reverse complement strand
CCGGAGCACATGGTGCCGTCGGTGGTCGTCGTGCTCGACGCGCTGCCGATGACGCCCACCGGCAAGCTGGACCGCCTCGCGCTGCCGGTGCCCGACCACCTCGGCACGGAGGGGCGGGCGCCCGCGACACCGCGCGAGGAGGTCCTGTGCGGGCTGTTCGCGGAGGTGCTCGGCGTCGAGCGGATCAGCCCCGACACCGGGTTCTTCGACCTCGGCGGCCACTCGCTGCTGGCGATGCGCCTCGTGGGCCTGGTGCGCGCCGCCCTCGGCGTGGAACTGCCCGTGCGCGCGCTGTTCGACGCGCCGACCCCTGCCGGGCTCGCCCGAGCCCTCGCGGGCGCCGACGCGGCGCGGGTCCCGCTGACCGCCCGCCCCCGACCCGGGCGGATCCCGCTGTCGCCCGCTCAGCGCAGGCTGTGGTTCCTCAACGCCTACGAACCCGACGGCTCCACCTACCACACGCCCACCGCCCTGCGGCTGCGCGGCGAGGTCGACCGGGACGCCCTCGCGGCCGCGCTCGTCGACGTCGCCGACCGGCACGAGGCGCTGCGCACGACCTTCCCGGAGGACGCCGAAGGGCCCCACCAGTGGATCCTCCCCCCGGGTTCGGTACCCGGGCTGACCGAGCGGGACACCACGCCCGACCGGCTCGACGAGGTGCTGCGGGCCGAGGTCGAACGCCCGATCAGGCTGGACGTCGAGGCCCCGTTCCGGGCCCACCTCGTGCACGTCGGCCACGACGACCACGTCCTCCTGCTGGTGGCGCACCACGTGGCGGTGGACGAGTGGTCGATGGGCGTCCTCCTGCGCGACCTGACCGCCGCCTACGCGGCCCGCCGTGCCGGGACCGCCCCGGACTGGGCGCCGCTGCCCGTCCAGTACGCGGACTACGCGCTGTGGCGGCGGGACGTGCTCGGCGACGACGCCGCGGACGGCGAGGTCGCCCGCCAGGCCGCGAGCAGGCTGCGGTGCCTGGCCGGGCTGCCCGAGCAACTGGAGCTGCCCGCGGACCGGCCGCGCCCGGCCCACCCCGACCACCGCGGCGGCGCCGTGGCGTTCACCGTGCCCGCCGACGTGCACGCGGGCCTCGCCTCGCTCGCCCGCGCCCACCACGCCACGGTGTTCATGGTCCTGCACACCGCGCTCGCGGTCCTGCTGACCCGGCTCGGCGCGGGCACGGACATCCCGGTCGGGACCCCGGTCGCGGGCCGGTCCGACCCGGCGGTGGCGGACGTGGTCGGGCTGTTCCTCAACACCCTCGTGCTGCGCGTCGACACGGCGGGCGACCCGGACTTCACCACCCTGCTCGGCCGGGTCCGCGACGGCGACCTGGCCGCGCACGACGAGCAGGACGTGCCGTTCGAGCGGCTGGTGGAGCTGCTCAACCCGACCCGGTCGACCGGCAGGCACCCGCTGTTCCAGGTGCTGCTGTCGACGCACACCGCCGCGCCGCCCCCGCCCCCCTGGCCCGGGGCCGAGGTCTCCGGCCTGCCGCTCGGCACCGGCAGCGCGCGGTTCGACCTCGCGTTCGAGGTCGGGGAACTGCCGGGGGGCGGGCTCGACGCGGTCCTGGAGTACCGGCTCGACCTGTTCGACGAGGCCACGGCCCGAGCTCTGGCGACGTGGTTCGGGCGGGTGCTGGAACAGGCGGTGGCCGATCCCGGTCGGCGGCTGGGCCGGTTCGAGCTGCTGGGGGCGGACGAGGTGCGCCGCGTCGTCGTGGAGTGGAACGGGTCGGACGTGGTCGGCGCCGTGGACGACGTGTGGGACCTGCTCGGCGCGCAGGACCCGGCGGCGGTCGCGGTGGAGTGCGGCGACGCCGCGCTGACCTACGGCGAACTGGTCGCGCGCGCGGAGCGGGTGGCGTCCGGATTGGTCGCGCGGGGCGTCGGCCCCGAGGACTTGGTGGGCGTGCTGCTGCCCCGGTCGGTGGACCTGGTCGTGGTGCTGCTGGCGGTGTGGCGGGCGGGCGCCGCGTACCTGCCGCTCGACGGGGGCTGGCCCGCCGGGCGGTTGTCCGCGGTGGTCCAGGACGCCCGGCCCGCGCTGGTCGTCACCGAGGACGTGGCGGCGGAGCTGTCGGCCGGCGGCGGCACGCTGCCCGGTGGACCCGTGTGGCCACGGCAGGCCGCGTACGCGATGTACACGTCGGGGTCGACGGGTCGGCCCAAGGGTGTGGTGGTGTCGCGGGGGAATGTGGCGAACCTGTTGGCGGACATGCGGGTTCGGTTGGGGTTGTCGTCGTCGGACCGGTGGTTGGCGGTGACGACGGTGGGGTTCGACATCTCGGTGCTGGAGCTGTTCGGTCCGCTGACCTCCGGCGGCCGGGTCGTCCTCGCGGGGGAGCGCGACGTCCGCGACCCGGCGGCCCTGCGCGTCCTCGTCGAGCGCTGCGGTGTCACGGTCGCGCAGGCGACGCCCACCCTGTGGGACGTGGTGCTGGCGAGCGAGCCCGCGACGGTCGACGGGCTGCGGGTGCTCGTGGGCGGCGAGGCGCTGCCCGCCGGCGTCGCGGACGGGCTGGCCGCGCGGGCCGCGTCGGTGCTCAACGTGTACGGGCCCACCGAGACCACCGTGTGGTCCACCAGCGCTCCCGTGCGCGGCGGGGACCTGCCCTCCATCGGCGGCCCGGTGGCGCGGACCCGGGTGCACGTGCTCGACGAGCGGCTGCGCCCGGTGCCGGTCGGCGTGCCCGGTGAGCTGTACATCGCCGGGGCCGGCGTCACCCGCGGCTACCTGGCG
>NZ_JBHWIE010000613.1:0-2743 GCF_042732085.1 Actinosynnema sp. NPDC059797 | reverse complement strand
GGTCTGGGGCGGGTCGCGGCTCGTCGGTGGGCGGTCGGCTGGAGGTGGCGCGGTTGCCCGCGGCGCCCGCCGGGCTGTGGAGCGGATTCGTCGCCGTCCCGGCCGCGGTGGTCGTCGTCGCGGTCGTGCCTGGCGGGGGTGCCGGGGGTCGGCTGCTCCCGGTGGGCGCGGGCGACGAGGCAGAGCAGGACCAGGCCGGCCACCAGGGGCAGGTGGGACGCGACGCGGGTGGCGGTCGCGGTGCCGTCGAGCAGGTCGCTGACCGAGAAGGCCAGCAGCACGGCGACGAACCCGCCGAGGGTGGGCAGGAGCCCGGCGGCGCGGTGCGCGTTGACGGCGGCGACCAGCAGGCCGACGCCCAGCGCGAGGTTCCACGCCGCGCCCTCGTTGAACAGGTGGGTGGAGATCCCGTGCCCGGCGTGCGCGCCGGTGGCTCCGGCGAGCAGCTGGGCCAGGGCGAGCCACAGCTGGACGAGCGCGACGGCGGCGAGCGCCAGTCGCGGCGTCAGGGCGGTGTGGCGGGGTGGGGCGGCGGCCAGCACGTCGTCGGCCAAGTCCGGCTCCGCCCCCACGGGACGCACCCGGATCACCCTGGTCAACGCCTGTGCGTTCGCCTGCCAGAGGGCGCAGGCGGTGCACTGTGCCAGATGCGCGCCCGTCTCGGCGGCGGGTACGGGCTCGACCTCCCCGTCCAGGCGGGCCGAGAGCGCTTCACGGCAGGATTGGCAGTCCACACCCCAGTAGTCGCTCCATTCGGCTCACCGGTTCCCGACGCCGGGTGGTTACGATCCGGAATCGTGACAGCCTTCGACGACGAGGTGACGCGCTGGGCGCTCGACGCGCGTTCCGGCGACCGCGACGCCCTGGAGCGGTTCGTGCGCGCCACCCAGCGGGACGTGTGGCGCTTCGTCGCCCACCTGGCCGACGTCGGGCTCGCCGACGACCTCGCGCAGGAGACCTACGCCCGCGCGCTGACCAGCCTGCGCCGCTTCGCCGGGCGTTCGTCCGCGAGAACCTGGCTGCTGGTCATCGCCCGCCGCGTCGTGATCGACCACATCCGCATGGCCCAGGCGCGCCCCCGGCTCTCGCCCAACGCGGACTGGGCGCTGGAGGCCGACCGCAAGGCCGTCGACACCGGCTTCGAGGACGTCGTCGAGCTGAACGTGCTGCTCGACGCGCTGGACCCCGACCGCCGCGAGGCCCTGGTGCTCACCCAGGTCCTGGGCCTGCCCTACGCCGAGGCCGCGGACGTCGTCGGCTGCCCGGTGGGCACCATCCGCTCCCGGGTCGCACGGGCCCGTGACGACCTGCTGCGCGCCACCGGCGACGAGGCCACCGAAGCGGGGTGATCCGGGCGGCGTCGGGCCAGGCCCACTACCGACGGCGGCTCGCGTTGACCTGGACGGGGTGGCGCAGGGGTGCTCCGGCGTCGTGCAGGTGGCGCAGGACCTGGGCGTAGGAGCGGCGCATGGTGGTCTTGCTGTAGGGGATGCCGTGACGGGCGCAGAAGTCCTCGACGACGGGCTGCGCGCGGCGCAGGTTGGGGCGCGGCATGTGCGGGTAGAGGTGGTGCTCGACCTGGTGGTTCAGACCGCCGAGCAGGGCGTCGACCCACCGTCCGCCGGTGACGTTGCGCGAGGTCAGCACCTGCTTGTGCAGGTGGTCCAGGCGTTGGCCCGCGGCGATGATCGGCATGCCCTTGTGGTTCGGGGCGAACGAGCAGCCCAGGTACACGCCCATCAGGCCTTGGTGCACGGCGATGAACACGACCGCCTTCAGCGGGGACAGCACGAGGAACACCACGACCAGGTAGGCGACCGCGGGGAGGACCTGGAGGGCGGCTTCCCGCCACGGGTTGCGCAGTTCCCGCCGCCACAGCGCCACCAGGCCGGACAGGCGGAGCACGGCGGCCTCGGCGAGCAGCAGCGGGAAGAACAGGAACGCCTGGTACTTGGTGATCCACCGGTACGCGCCCCGCTTCTCCCCCGCCTGTGCGCGGCTGAAGGCGATGGCGTGGATCTCGATGTCCGGGTCGTGGTCCTCGTGGTTGGGGTTGGCGTGGTGGCGGTTGTGCTTGGCCACCCACCACTGGTAGCTGATGCCGGTGAGGCTGCCGTGCAGGTGCCCGACGAAGTCGTTGCGGCGGTGGCTGCGGAAGATCTGCCGGTGCCCGGCGTCGTGCCCGATGAACGCCAGCTGCGTCGACACCACGGCCAGGAACACGGCCGTCAACACCTGCCACCACGAGTCGCCCAGCACCGCGAACGCCGTGGCGACCGCCGCGAGCAGCACGGCGTTCACCGCCATCCGCACCCAGTAGTAGCCGTACCGCCGGTCCAGCAGCCCGGCGGCTTTGATCTCCCTGGTCAGGCGGGCGAAGTCGCTGCCGCGCGGGACTTCCGAGGTGTTGTCCGGGATGGTGTGCGTAGAGGTCATGTACCTGCTCCGGTCGGGTGGTGCGGGAATGTCGCGGTTCGGGGGGCGGGTTCGTCGGTGAAGCGGAACCCGACCGTGGTGGGCAGCAGGACGACGACGAACGCGCCGAAGCCGCCGAACGCCCCGGCGAAACCGAGCGCGATGCCCGCGAGCGTCCCGGTGGTGGTCGAGTTCACGGTGTCGACCTCGGTGTCGAAACCGGTGCGCCGGGCAGGTGGGCGTCGGGGCGCCGCTCCTCCTCCCGGCGCGTACACGCCGGACACCTCGCACGTCGCCGGCCCGGCGACCATCCGGAGGACGGTGTCGG
>NZ_JBHWIE010000612.1:0-2748 GCF_042732085.1 Actinosynnema sp. NPDC059797 | reverse complement strand
ACCCGGGCCGGCGCTGGTTAGCTCGTGGCACCACCAAGCAGCCGGGAGGCACGATGGCGCTGGTTTCCAGGGCGGACCGAGCCGAGGCGCCGGTGCCCGTCCCGGTGCTCGACGACGGGCTCGTGCCCCGGCTGCACCGCGAGCTGGAGGAGTTCTTCGCCCACGCGCCCGACACGGCGCCCGAGGTGGCCGGCGCGCTGGCCGACCTGGTGCTGGCGGGCGGCAAGCGGGTGCGGCCGACGTTCGCCTGGTGGGGCTGGCGCGCCGCGGGCGGCCCGGTGAGGGGCCCCGAGGCGGACGCCACCGTGCGGGCGCTGGTCGCGCTGGAGCTGCTCCAAGGCGGCGCGCTGGTGCACGACGACGTGATGGACCGCTCGGCGACCCGGCGCGGCAGGCCGACCGCGCACGCCGCGTTCGCCGCCCGCCACCACCGGGCCCGCTGGGCGGGCGACTCCCGCCACTACGGCGACAGCGTCGCGATCCTGGTCGGCGACCTGGCCCTGGTCTGGGCCGACGACGCGCTGGCCGCCGCCGGCCTCGACGCCGCCGCGCTGGCCCGCGCCCGCGAGCCCTGGCGGGCCATGCGCACCGAGATGATCGCCGGGCAGCACCTGGACCTGCTGGCGGGCGCCCGCCGCGAGGAGTCGCTGGAGAAGGCGCTGCGGGTGGCCCGGCTCAAGACCGCCGCCTACACCGTGGAACGACCGCTGCACCTCGGCGCGGCGCTGGCGGGCGCGCCGCCGGAGCTGGTGGGCGCCCTGCGCTCCTACGGCCGCGACGTCGGCGTGGCGTTCCAGCTCCGCGACGACCTGCTGGGCGTGTTCGGCGACACCGCGATCACCGGCAAACCCGTCGGCGACGACCTGCGCGAGGGCAAGCGCACGGCGTTGATGGCGCTCGCGCTGGGCCTGGCGCGGCTCGCCCGCCGCCCGCACGCGGCGCGGCTGCTGCGGGACTGCCTGGAGGGCGGCGGCGTCAGCGACCGGACCGTGGACGAGGTGGCCGGGCTGCTGCGCGACCTGGGCGCGGTCGACGCGGTGGAGGAGCGGATCGCCGCGCTGGTCGAGCAGGCGTTGCGGGCGATCGACGGTGCGGGACTCGACGAACAGGTGCGCCTGGCGCTGGGCGCGCTGGCCACCGGGGCGACCGGACGGCGGTGGTGACGGTGCGCGTGGTCAAGGGCCGGACGGACTCGGTCGTGGTGGTCGGCGCGGGGCTGGCGGGGCTGTCCGCGGCGCTGCACCTGAGGGGCGCCGGGCACGAGGTGACCGTGCTGGAGCGGCTGCCGCACCCCGGCGGGCTGGCCGGGAGGCTGGACGTGGCCGGGCACCTGGTCGACACCGGGCCGACCGTGCTGACCATGCCCGAGCTGCTGGACGAGGCGCTGGGCGCGGTGGGGGAGCGGCTGTCCGACCGGCTCGACCTGCTCCCGCTGCACCCGGCCTACCGGGCGTGCTTCGCCGACGGCAGCGCGCTCGACGTGCACACGTCGGCCGAGGAGATGGAGCAGGCGGTCCGCGAGTTCGCGGGCGGGCGGGAGGCCGCCGGGTACCGGGCGCTGCGGGAGTGGCTGACCAGGCTGTACGAGGTGCAGCGGGACCGGTTCGTCGGCGCGAACTTCGACAGCCCGCTCGACCTGCTGGGGCGCGACCTGGTGGCGCTGGCGCGCCTGGGCGGGTTCGGGTCGCTGGACCGGGCGGTGGGCCGGTTCCTGCGCGACCCGCGCCTGCGGCGGGTGTTCACCTTCCAGGCGCTCTACGCCGGCGTCGCGCCGAGGCACGCCCTGGCCGCCTACGCGGTGATCGCCTACATGGACACGGTGGCGGGCGTGTGGTTCCCGCGCGGCGGGATGCGGGCGGTGCCCCGGGCGATGGCCGACGCCGCCGCCGACGCCGGGGTCCGGTTCGCCTACGGGCGCGAGGTGGAGTCGCTGGACGTGCTCGGCGACCGGGTGCGGGCGGTGATCGCCTCCGGCGAGCGGTTCCCCTGCGACGCGGTGGTGCTGGCCGCCGGTCCCGCGCAGACGACCCGCCTGCTGCGCCGCCGGCCCCGCCGGCCGGTGCCGGTGCGCTGGTCGCCGTCGGCCGTGGTGGTCCACCTGAGCGGGCCGCGCGCCGAGGGGCACGCGCACCACGCGATCTCCTTCGGCGACGCCTGGGACCGCACGTTCGACGAGATCGTGGACCGGGGCGCGCTGATGACCGACCCATCGCTGCTGCTCACCACGCCCACGGTGACGGACCCGGAGCTGGCGCCGGCCGACCGGCACCTGCACTACCTGCTGGCGCCGTGCCCGAACCTGGACGCGAGCCCCCTCGACTGGGCGGACCTGGGCGGGCCCTACGCGGACCGGCTCGTGGACGAGCTGGCGCACCGCAAGCTGATCTCCTCGGCGGACGAGGTGACCCGGCTGTCGCTGACCACCCCGGACGACTGGGCGCGCGAGGGCCAGGCGGCGGGCACCCCGTTCTCGGTCGCGCACACCTTCGCCCAGACCGGCCCGTTCCGGCCCCGGAACCTGCCCCACCGCGACGGCAACGTGGTGCTGGCGGGGAGCGGGACCACGCCGGGCGTGGGCATCCCGCCGGTGCTGATCTCGGGCCGGCTGGCCGCCGAACGCCTCGGGTGACGCCCGGCGGGCCCGTCAGGGCCCGCCCACCGCCGGCTTCCGCGCCAGGAAGCCGGTCCACGCCGGCGCCACCGCGGTCACGCCGGCGCCACCGCGGTCAAGCCCAGCACCTGACTCTT
>NZ_JBHWIE010000611.1:0-2753 GCF_042732085.1 Actinosynnema sp. NPDC059797 | reverse complement strand
CCGGCCCGACCTGAGGACGACGGCCTGCTGGGCGGTTTCCTGACCGACCTGGCGGGCTTCGACGCCGCGTTCTTCGGCCTCTCGCCCAACGAGGCGCTGCGCATGGACCCGCGCCAGCGCCTGGCGCTGGAGGTCGCCTGGGCCGCGCTGGAGCACGCGGGCCTGGCCGCCGACGGGCTGCGCGGCGGCCGGACCGGCGTCTTCCTCGGCATGATGTCCGACGGCCAGTACGCCGCGACGCAGACCGAGGCCGACCCCGGCAGCCCCGACGACCCGCACTTCGGCACCGGCATCGCGCCCAGCGTGCTCGCGGGCAGGCTGTCCTACCTGCTCGACCTGCGCGGCCCGAGCCTCACCGTGGACACGGCGTGCTCGTCGTCGCTGGTCGCGGTGCACCTGGCGGCCGAGAGCCTGCGGCGCGGCGAGTGCGACGTGGCCGTGGCCGGCGGCGTGAGCGCGGTGGTGCACCCCACCGCCGTCCGGCAGGCGCTGCGGATGAACATGCTCGCCGCGGACGGCCGCTGCAAGGCGTTCGACGCCGACGCCGACGGGTTCCTGATCGGCGAGGGCTGCGGCGTCGTGGTGCTCCAGCGGCTGGGCGACGCCCGGCGGCGGCGCGGCCGCGTCCTGGCGGTGCTGCGCGGCTCGGCGGTGAACCAGGACGGCCGCAGCAACGGCCTGACCGCGCCCAACGGGACCGCGCAGGTGGCGGTCATCCGCGCCGCGCTCGACCGGGCGGGCGTCGAACCGGCGCGCGTGGGCTACGTGGAGGCGCACGGGTCGGGCACCCGGCTGGGCGACTCGATCGAGATGGACGGCCTCCAGGAGGTGTTCGGCCCCGGCCGCGCCGCGCCGCTGGTGGTCGGCGCGGTGAAGACCAACGTCGGCCACCTGCTGGGCGCGGCCGGGGTGGCGGGACTGATCAAGGCGGTCCTCGCGCTCGACCGCGGCGTGGTCCCGGCGAACCTGCACCACGTGCGGCCGAACCCGGCGATCGGCTGGGGCCGGTGCCCGGTGCTGCTGCCCACCGGGCCGACGCCGTGGCCGGCGGGCGCGGAACCGCGGGTCGCCGGGGTCAGCTCGTTCGGCTGGTCCGGCACCAACGCCCACGTCGTGCTGGAGCAGGCGCCGCCGGAACGCCCGACCGCGCCGCGACCCGGCCCCCGGCTGCTGACCGTCTCCGGCCGCGACGCCGACGGGCTCGCCGAGACCGCGCGCCGGTTGTCCGCCGAGGTCGCCGCGGGCCGCGCCGACCTGGCGGACCTCGCCTTCACCACGCAGGTGGGCCGCGCCGCGCTGGAGCACCGCGCCGCGCTGCTGGTCCACGACCGGGACGAGGCCGCCACCGCGCTGACCGCCCTCGCGGACGCGCCACCGGACCACCACGTGCCGCCGGGGCACCACCCGGCCACGGCCCTGCTGCTGCCCGGCCAGGGCGACCACCACGCGGGCATGGGCCGGGGCCTGCACGCGACCCGCCCGGCCTTCCGCGCGGCCCTCGACGAGTGCGTGCGGCTGTGCCGGGAGCTGCGCGACCTGGACCCGGCGCCGCTGCTGTTCGCCGAACGGGGCCACCACGACCTGTTCGCCCGGGACGCCGCGGGCGACACGACCCCCGTGGACGTCGTGCACGCGGCCGTCTTCGCGGTGGACTACGCCTGCGCGCGCCTGTGGGACGAGCTGGGCGTGCGGGCGGACGCGCTGCTCGGCTACAGCCTGGGCGAGTACGTCGCGGCCTGCCTGAGCGGTGTGTTCACCCTGCCCGACGCCCTGGCGCTGGTCGTGGACCGGGCCCGGCTCGTGGCGACCGCGCCGCCCGGCGCGATGCTCGCCGTGGCGCTGCCCGAGGACCAGGTGGCCGACCGGCTGACCGCCGAGCTGTCCGTGGCCGCCGTGGACGGCCCGGGGCTGACCGTGGTGGCCGGCCCGGAGCACGCGGTGGCCGCGGTGGCGTCGCGGCTGGCCGCCGAGCGCGTCGCCCACCGCCGGGTCGCCGCGTCGCGCGCCATGCACTCCGCGTCGCTCGCCCCGCTGCGGTCCCGGCTGGCCGACCTGGTGGCCGCGGTGCCGCGCGGCGAGCCGACCGTGCCGTTCCTGTCCAACGCCACCGGCACGTGGATCACCGCGGACCAGGCGCGCGACCCCGCCTACTGGGCCGACCACCTGTGCCTGCCGGTCCGGTTCGGGCCCGCGGTCGAACTGCTCGCCGCCGAGGGCTTCGGGGTGCTGCTGGAGGCGGGGCCCGGTCGCGGCCTGTCGAGCCTGGCCACCCAGGTGCTGTTCGCCGCCGGGCGCACGGGCGTGGTGGCGGCGCCGACGCTGCCCGCGGCCGGCGAGGACCGGCCGGACGCGGAGGTGCTGCTCGACACCGCGGGCGGGCTGTGGAGCCGGGGCGTGCCCGTGGACCGGTCCCGGCTGGACCCCGACCCGACCCGGCGCACCACGAGCCTGCCGACCTACCCGTTCCGGCACACCGCTTTCTGGCCGGAGCCGGTCGCGCCCGGAGCCGCTCCCACGTCGGGCGCGCGCCCCGTGCCCGGTGTGCGCGCCGGCAAGGCGCCCGACCCGGCCGACTGGTGCCACGTGCCGACCTGGCGGCAGGTCCCGGTCCGGGCGGGGCGGGTCGGCGACGGCCCGTGGCTGGTGTTCGCCGACCCGCTCGGCGTCGCCGCGACCGTCGCGGAACGCCTGCGCGCCGAGGGCGCCGAGGTGTTCACCGCCCACCCGGGCGACGGCTTCCGGCAGCTCGACGA